>JAEHDO010000221.1 GCA_016880375.1 Betaproteobacteria bacterium
TCGCCTCGGTGCGCGCGGTGGAGAACGCCCTGCAGATGGAAGTGCCGCTCAACGCCCAGTACATCCGCAACCTGATCATCCTGGCGCACGCGGTGCACGACCACATCGTGCATTTCTACCACCTCTCGGCGCTCGACTGGGTGGATGTCGTCTCGGCGCTGAAGGCCGATCCGGACGCCACCTCGAAGCTGGCCGAGAGCCTGTCGCCGTGGAAGCTGAACGGCAAGCACGAAATGCGCGCCGTCAAGGAGCGCCTGAAGGGCTTCGTCGACGGCGGCCAGCTCGGCATCTTCACCAACGGCTACTGGGGCCATCCGGCGATGAAGCTGCCGCCGGAAGTGAACCTGCTCGCCGTGGCGCACTACCTGCAGGCCCTCGACGTGCAGAGGAAGGCCAACAAGATCGTCTCCATCCTCGGCAGCAAGACACCGCACATCCAGAACATCGCCGTCGGCGGCGTCTCCAACGCCATTTCCACCGACAGCTATTCGACCCTCGGCGTCGAGCGCCTGCTCGCCATCAAGGGCTGGATCGACGAGCTGGCGGATTTCGTCAAGAACGTCTACCTGATCGACGTCGCCGCGGTCGGCGCCTTCTACGCCGACTGGACGAAATACGGCGCCGGCGTCACCAACTACCTGTGCGTGCCGGACATCCCGATGGATACCAAGGGCACGCAGTTCGCCCTGCCCGGCGGCTACATCGCCAACCGGGACCTGGCTTCATTCAAGGCCATCAAGACCTTCAACGACGAGTACTGGGTGAAGGGCGTGCAGGAGAGCACCAAGCACTCCTGGTACGAAGGCGCCAAGAACCTGCATCCCTACAAGGGTGAGACCAAGCCGCAGTACACCGACTTCAAGGAAGACGGCAAGTACTCCTGGCTGAAATCGCCGACCTTCTACGACAAGCCGGCGCAAGTCGGGCCGCTGTCGCGCGTGCTGTGCATGCTGGCGGCCGGCCACGAGCCGACCAAGAAGTACGCCACCGCCGCGCTCGACACCGTCTCGGCGCTGGCCAAGACCAAGGTCGGCCTGGACGCCATGCATTCCACCATCGGCCGCCACGCCGCCCGCGCCGTCTCCTGCGCGGTGCAGGTGGACATGCTCGCCGACCAGTGGACGGCGCTGGTGAACAACATCGCCAAGGGCGACGTCGCCACCTTCAACAAGCCGGTCTTCCCCAAGGGCGAGATCATGGGCCAGGGCTACCACGAGGCGCCGCGCGGCGTGCTCTCGCACTGGGTCGTCATCGACGACGGCAAGATCAAGAACTACCAGTGTGTCGTGCCCTCGACCTGGAACGCCTGCCCGCGGAACGACAAGGACGAGCCGGGGCCGTACGAGGCCTCCATCGCCGACAACCCCATCGCCGATCCCGAGCGTCCCCTGGAGGTGCTGCGCACGGTGCACTCTTTCGACCCGTGCATCGCCTGCGCCATCCATGTCACCGACACGGAGAACGGCAGCGCGATTACCGTCAAAGCGAAGTAAGATACTCCTCCCCTCTCCCCCTCGTGGAGAGGGGGTGTAGGAGAGGGAATTGCGTATGGAGCATTCTTGAAAATCGTCATCCTCGGCATCGGCAACACCATCCTCAGCGACGAGGGCGTCGGCGTGCATGCGGCCGAGGCGCTGCGCGCGGCCTACGAGGTGCCGGCGGACATCGAAGTCATCGATGGCGGCACGGCCGGCATGGAGCTGCTCGATCCGCTCGCCGGCGTCGACCTGCTGCTGGTCCTCGATGCCATCAAGGCGAAGCGCGATCCCGGCACGGTGGTCTGCCTCACCGGCAAGGAAGTGCCGGTGTTCTTCCGCAGCAAGCTTTCACCGCACCAGGTCAGCATTTGCGACGTGCTGGCCAGCCTCGAATTCGCCGGCGACCCGCCCAAGGACCTGGTGCTGATCGGCTGCGAGCCGCTCAGCCTGGAGCTTGGCACCGAGCTGACGCCGACCGTGGCGGAGAAAGTGCCGGAGATGGTCGCCGCCGCCGTGGCGCAACTCGCCGCGCGCGGCA
>JAEHDO010000222.1 GCA_016880375.1 Betaproteobacteria bacterium
ACCGTGCGCAAGGCCATCGACGAGATGGCCGCCGAAAACCTCGTCGTGCGCAAGCAGGGCAAGGGCACTTATGTTGCTTCGCACAACGATCCGCGCGCCTTCTTCCGCTTTCTCCGCGTCGTCCCCAACGAGGGCGGCGTCAGCGTGCCGCTGAGCGTCCCTCTCGAATGCTGGCGCGCCAAGGCCGGCCAGGAAGCCGCGCGCATCCTCGACATCGCCCCCGGTGCGCCGATCACCGTCGTGCGCCGCGTGCTCAAGTTCAACGGCCAGCCGGTCGTGCTCGACGAGATCTACCTGCCGGGCGAAATCTTCCAGGGCCTGTCGCTGGAGGTGCTGCAGGAATACCAGGGTTCGCTCTACAGCCTGTTCGAAACGCGCTTCGGCGTGCGCATGATCCGCGCCGAGGAACGCATTCGCGCCGTCGCCGCCGATCGTGCCACGGCGGAACAACTGGCGGTGGCAGAGGGCAGCCCGCTGCTCTCGGTCGAGCGCGTCACCTACACCTATGGCGACAAACCGGTGGAGTGGCGGCGCGGCCTGTATGCCACTGCCGAGCATTACTACCTGAACGAACTTAACTGAGGCGGCGGTGAGGGGGCGAACGCCCGACGAGACGCTATAATCTGTATTTTATCGGGGTATCGCGGCGCTTTATGTTGCGCCGCACAGCGCATGGGAAGATCGCATATGACGGAAATATCCATCAAGAAGGAACGCCCGAAGCACCTGGACTTGCGGGTCATCAAGCAGCCCTTGCCCGCCATCGCGTCGATATTGCATCGGGTCAGCGGCGCGGGATTGTTTCTGATGCTGCCGTTCCTGATTTATCTCCTGGACCTGAGCCTCGATTCGTCGCTTGGCTTCGCCATGTTCAAGGCCTTCGCCTCCCATCCCCTCGTCAAACTGCTCCTGATCGGCCTGCTATGGGCCTTCCTGCATCATTTCTGCATGGGCATCCGCATCCTGTTGCTCGATCTCGACATGGGCACGGATCTCAAGCCGGCGCGCGCCAGCGCCAAGGCGGTGCTGGCCATCAGCCTGGCCCTGACCGTGATCCTGGGGGTGAAACTATGGTGAAGGACATCATCGTCGGCGCGCACTACGGCCTGAAGGACTGGCTGATCCAGCGCATCTCGGCGGCCGTCATGGCGGCCTACACCCTGATCTTCCTCATCCTGCTATTGGGACACGAGCGCATCGACTTCGAAACCTGGCGCGCCTTCATGGCCGGCGGCTTCATGCGCTTCCTCACCTTCCTCTTCATCGTCAGCCTGATGGTTCACGCCTGGGTCGGCGTGCGCGACATCTGGATGGACTACGTCAAACCGACCGGCCTGCGCCTCGCGCTGCACGCCTTCACGCTCCTTGCCCTGATCGGCTACACCGGCTGGGCAGTGTCGATTATCTGGAGGCTGTAAGTGAAGATCACCAAACGCACTTTTGACGCAGTCATCGTCGGCGCCGGCGGCGCCGGCCTGCGCGCCGCGCTGCAACTCTCCGAATCCGGACTCAAGACGGCCGTCATCACCAAGGTCTTCCCGACGCGCTCGCACACCGTGGCGGCGCAGGGCGGCGTGGCCGCCGCACTCGGCAACTCCGAGGAGGACCACTGGCACTGGCACATGTACGACACCGTCAAGGGGTCGGACTGGCTCGGCGACCAGGACGCCATCGAGTTCATGTGCCGCAAGGCCAACGAAGTGGTCATCGAGCTCGAGCACTACGGCATGCCCTTCGACCGCACCGACGCCGGCAAGATCTACCAGCGCCCCT
>JAEHDO010000223.1 GCA_016880375.1 Betaproteobacteria bacterium
TCCAGTCCGGCCTTGCGGTTGATCTGCACCTGGCGCAGGCCCTTCTGCGTGATCTCGACCGGGTCCTCTGCCGTCCAGATCTTGGTATCCGGCGTATTCAGGTGCTTGAGCACGGAGTGCAGCGTGGTCGTCTTGCCCGAGCCGGTCGGCCCGCAAACGAAGAACAGGCCGTAAGGCTTCTCGACCACGCTCTTCAAACGCTCCAGGTTGTGCGGCAGGATGCCGAGTTTCTCGAGCGGGATCGGCTCGCCCGCAGCCAGGATGCGCATCACGACATCCTCGACGCCGCCGGCGGATGGAATCGTCGCCACGCGCAACTCGATGTCTATCGGACCGAATTTCTTGAACTTGATCTTGCCGTCCTGCGGCTTGCGCCGTTCGGAAATGTCGAGGTCGCACATGATCTTCAGGCGCGCCACCAGGGCGTTGCGGTAACTCGCCGGTATCTCGATGTAGTTGGCCAGCGAGCCGTCCTTGCGGAAGCGGATGATGGTCTTGTCCTTGCCCGGCCGCGGTTCGATGTGGATGTCCGAAGCGCCCTGGCTATAGGCATCGATGATGATCTTGTTCACCAGCTTGACGAGTTCGTTGTCCGCCGCCGCCGAGAGATCTTCGCCGGTCAGTTCGCCGCCGCCCTCCTCGCCCTCGTCCAGGCCGGAGAGCAGATCGCCGACCGAACCGTAGTCGGCAGACGCCCCGTAGAACTGGTCGAGCGTCTGCTTGAATTCCTGGATGGTGGTGACGCGGAAAACCAGCTTGTTCTTGGGAAAGACGTTATTGACGATGCGCGAGCTCTTTACCTGCTCGGGATCCATCGTCAGGATAACGACGCCTTCCTTCCCTTCCTCGATCGGCAGCCACTGGTTCTCTTCGACGTATTCCCGCTTGAGATTTCTCAGCAGGTCCATCGGCTTGATGCGGTCGTTCCGGTAGGGCTCGTAGGGCACGCCGAAGAACTTGGACAGCGCCGCGCCGATGGCCGCCTGCTTGACCTGGAATTCGTGCAGCAGCACTTCTTCGATATCCTGACCCTTACGCCGCGCCGAGCGCGTCGCAAGGTCGAATTCCGCAGTGGACAGCACGGCGTCGGCGACGAGGTGATCGTACTTAGACTTGACGACGTGCGCAGGCTTCTGACGCTGGTTGAAAGCGATGGCCAGGGTTTCGCACAGCCCCTTGACGCCCTCTTCGGCGACCTGCGTAAAGGGTGTCCCGCCCTTGTTGTTGATCAGCTGGACGACCCCGAGCAACTCGCCGCTGTGGGCATCGGTAATCGGCGCCACCAGCATCTCCTTGGTACGGTAGCCGGTGCGCTTGTCCACCTCCTGCAGGAAGCGCATGCTGGGGGTGTGCGACTTCAGCTCGGCCTCATCGTACACATCGCGGATGTTGGCAAGCTTCTTCGACAAGGCGACAAAACCGGCAATGCTCTGGTCGGCGATGGGCAGCCGCAGGTCCTTGAAGGAGTTGAGGCCGGTCTTGACCTTGGAGACGATGGAGGACTTGTCCTCGCTGACCGAATAGATGGTCAGGCGGTCAGCGTTGAAAAGCGTACAAATGTCCTGCGACAGCTCCAGCATGATCTCGTCGATGTTCGCTGTCGCATGGATCTTGTTTGTAACTGCCTGCAGGTTCTTGAAGAACTGCAAACGGTTGGCAACATCAGCCGCCCCGCCCGCATCCTGCGAAGTACCAAGCACTGCACTCATTTCAGACCACCCCTCCGAGCCATAGGGACCCGCGCGTGTTATCCCGCGCTGCCGCGGAAGCCGCCTTCAAGCAGATGCGCCTTGTAGCCGCGCTGGGAGAGCAGAAACGCCGCCGCCGAACTGCGCCGTCCGCTCTGACAATAAACAATATACTCCTTCTCGCGGTCAAGCGAGCCGAACAGGTTGCGTATCTCGTTGAGCGGGATATTGATCGCGCCCGGCAGTTTGTCTGCGTTGTATTCGACCGCAAAACGGACATCCAGCCAGATTCCCCCGCCAGCCACTTTGGCCTGCGCCTCCCGCATCGAAATCCGGTGCATCAGGGGCTCTTTCAGCAGTTCGACAAAGTCCGCCTTCGCCAAGCGGAGCAGAACACCATCGGTCTTCATGGCGACGCTCGCATTCCGCTTGGCATTCGCCACCAGAGCTTCTTCGCCAAAGGCGTCGCCGCCCTTGATCTCGGCCAACTCCACGCATGCGCCGCCAATCTGGCGCGTCACCTGGCAACGGCCGCTTTCGATCACGTAGTAGAAATCCCCGTCATCGCCCTCATGAATGATGCTTTGGCCGCGCGACACCTTGACTCGCTGGAACCGCTTGAGCAACTCCTCGATATGGGCGGAAGGCAGGGTGGCAAAGATGCCCCTCGTCAGGTTTTCGGCCGCGAACATGCCCGTCATGGTGCGCCAGTCGGTACGATCCACCGCTTCGGTGGCCTTCTTTGCGACAGCGGCCGAAGGCGCAGCCAACTGGTCCCAAGTCAGCATGATATCCAGCACTTCCTCGTCGATTCGAAGAAGTTCGACATCCGTGATCGCCTTGGCGCCGGTAAAGGCGGGCTTTCGCTTGTCCAGGGACCGCATCGCGGCCTCTGTGCCCCCCACCATGATTTCCGAACTTGTATCCGGGTTGTCGAGCTTCAGTTCTCCCTTGACGAGGTATACCGCTTGCCCCTGAAGGCCTTTCAGCCTGAACGGATCCTGATTTCGGCTGACTTTGTCTGCATAGCACATGCGGGAAATCTCGCGCAGACTGTCAGGCGACAAGGCGTCAAGCGGCTCCAGCTTGCCCAGAACTTCGATGGATATCGATGGCGTACTCACCGCGGGGCTCTATAGATCAAAAACCTGGTTGTTCTGCAGCATCCTCGGCTTGTACTCGCCAATGAATTCCTCGATTTCCTGCATGGTCAATTCAATCTGACCCGGCTTGAGATGGGTGATGTAAATTTCAGCCTCACGCTGCAGCTTGAGCAACTCCCCCTTCAGCATGTCCGGGCATAGATGCTTGGAGGCAATGGCAAGCTGTCGCTCACGGTTGGAAAAGGCGGTTTCGATGATGAGATAACGCAGGTTGCGGATCTTGTTCACGGCCTTCCACAACTCGTCGCATACCGATGTGTCGCCGCTGAATACCAGGCTACCTTCGCCGGAATCGATGCGATAACCAACCGCGGGGACGGTGTGGTTGGCCGGCAAGGGGGTAATTTCCCGCCCCTCCACTTTCACTGCCATGCCGACCTTGGTCTCGGCATAGCCCATAAAGGGTTTGTCACGGTTGGGAATCTCGGAGAAGTCGGGCCAGATTGCCCAGTTGAAGATGTGCGCCTGGATGATTTCCAGCGTGGCCTGGGTGGCATGCACCGTCAGCGGTTTGTTGCGCATGTCCCCTACGGTATCTACGATAAACGGCAGGCAGGCGACGTGGTCGAGATGGGAGTGCGTAATGAAGACATGGTCGATCAGTGCCAGTTCGGCAAGCGACAGATCCCCCACCCCCGTTCCTGCGTCAATCAGGATGTCATGGTCGACCAGCAATGAGGTCGTACGCAAATGACGCCCGCCGATCCCGCCACTACAGCCGAGAACCCTGACCTTCATCGTTTAATTCTCTTTTATTTTGATTCAAACTTCCACACGCCATTCCAGCCCGCTTCGGGTGGTTCCCTTCGCAGGTGAGCCACCCGTTCCATGTACTTGCCATACAGGCCCCGCTCGGGCGCCATACGCGAAAGGTTGAGCAGGGTCACCTCCACCTGATCCCAGTCCTGGGCACGGTAGTGCCGCAAAGCCTGGTTCCAAAGCTTCAACTCCTCATGCGCCGCCTTGCCTATTTCACCTTCCAAGCCGATAGGCTCGTAAATGGCGACAGGCTCCTCCTTGCCTTTCACCTGCACCCGGTCCACCTCGCGGAAGACGATGTCCTTGATGGCCTTGCGCGTCGTCTCTCCGACTAGGATGCCAACGCTGTATTGCTTGGTAATGCCCTCAAGCCGCGAACCAAGGTTAACCGCGTCTCCCATGACAGTATAGGCCTTGCGCACGGACGATCCCATGTCCCCCACGGTCATTTCACCCGTATTCACGCCCACTCCGATCTTGACTTCCGGCCAGCCTTTTGCGGCAAAGACCTTGTTGACCGCTGGCAATGCCGCCTGCATCTGCATCGCAGTGACGACCGCCTGCCGGGCATGCTGGGCATCGCTCACAGGAGCCCCCCAAAAGGCCATGATGGCGTCCCCGATATACTTGTCCAGGGTGCCGCGGTTCTTGCGCACCACGTCGGTCATTGCAGTCAGGTACTCATTCATCAATCGTGTCAATTCATCCGGCCCAAGCCCCTCGGAAATCGTCGTGAAGCCGCGAATGTCGGAAAATAGCACCGTAAGCTCGGCTTTGCGCCCATCCATGCTATAGGACTCGGGATTGCGGCTCATCTCCTCCACGAGCTCGGGTGGCACGTACTGCCCGAACAGTTCCGTAAACTGGCGCTTGGTTTTGGACTCGACGAAGTAACCATATGACATGTTGAGGGCGAACAAGGCCAGCACCATGAGAATGCTCGACCCCAGCGGCAGCACCAGGTTGCCGAAATGCCAGAAAATCAGATTCACCGTGACCACGAAGAGCAGAACCACCAGAGACACCAAGGTGGCGCGCAGCGGTGACAGTAAGGGCAGGATCAGCACCATGACCAGGCCGGCCAGCAAGAGCAGCACGACTTCCGCCCCCAGCACGTATGGGGGCTTCAGTTTGATGCCGCCGTCGAGCATGCCGGTAATCAGGTTGGCATGGATTTCCACACCGGGATAGGCCTCGCCGACCGGCGTGGCACGTAAATCGAGCAGGCCGGGTGCGGTCGTGCCGACGAGGGCTATCTTGCCCTTGAGTTCCCCGGGCTTGATCCGATCGGCCATGATGTCCGCAATTGAATAGTAGCGGAAGCTGCCTTGATAGCCGCGGTACGGAATGAGCACGGCGACCTCATCGTCGACGGGAATACGCAGGGTGCCCCGCGCCGTGGGCAAGTCAATGGCTTCCATGCCCTGATAGCCCCTACTGGAGAACCAGCGGTCTTCCGGAAACCAGGGGACGACCTTCGGCTGGCCGATCAGGGCGCGCACCATGGCCAGAGACAGTGCCTCGTAATATTCCCCCTTGTATTCGGCCAGCAGCGGGACACGGCGCGAAATGCCGTCGAAGTCCACCAGGGGATTGAAATGGCCGCCGGAGAAGGCAGCCTTCTGGAATTCGGCCAGATTGCCGCCATGCGTCAGGTACGTGACGAATGGAATGCTGCGGCCGGTAAACGAGCCTGCCGGCAAGGCCGGCGGCGGTAGCGCGCCGGAAGCCACACCATCCTTCACGTTGGATAGGTAATAGCCCAGGATTACCGGGCGACCCTTGAGCGTCTCGATGAATCTGCCATCGTTGTCCAACTGGGGCCGGAGCGCCTGCAAGGCGGCCTGGAATGTGGCACTGTCCTTCAGTTCGCTCCGGGCAAGCCGGTCAAGCACCTTCAGTCCGGAGCTTTCGTCCGGCTCGGCAAAGACAACGTCGAAACCGAGCAGCGTAATGCCGTGCTGATCGAAGAGCTTATTGACGAGTTGCGAGACGCGATCCCGCCCCCATGGCCAGCGGCCGATCTCTCCAAGGGATTTCTCGTCGATATCGAGGATGACGACACGATCATCCACGCTCTGCGGCATTGTGAGCCGGACTTTCGTGTCGTAGATGATGGCATCGAGGCGGCTGACAAAGCCGAACTGGTAGAACCGAGCGGCATGGCCGAGCAGAACCAGCAGAACCAGGAAGCCCAGCGTGTACCTGACGATGTGCTGCTTCAAGACCGCCCCCTCTCGAGCTTCCCTCCCACGGGCAAGCTTAACCCCGGCCTGATGGTGGCGGCATGAACAGTTTCACGCAACCTGGCTATGCCCCCCGATGACGCCGCTGCGCTCAGCTCTTGAAGAAGAACTCCATCTTCACGCCGGCCAGCTCAATGACATCATGGTCTTTCAGTTCGCGCGGATGGGTGTCCAGCGTGGTGCCATTGACGACCGGGAAATTGACCCCTTCCACATGAGTGATGAAGTAGCCGTGCGGTCTGCGCGTGATAACGGCCACCTGTACGCCCGGCTTGCCCAGCGTGGTGAGGTTCTTTGTGAGCTCCAGCTCTTTCCCCGCACTGGCGCCAGTCAGGATCTGGATGGCCCCGGGCGCCACGGCCTGTGGAGGCGGTGTTGCAGAGGCGGCCGCCTGGGAAGGCGGCGCCATGCCGGTATGCGTATCGACAGCCTTCATGCCGATCTGGGTGTCGCTCATCGAAGGTGACTTGGCGGCCGTCTGCTCCACCGTCTTCTTCATCAGGTCGGGACGCAGCACCATCGTCTTCTCGAAGTCGGCAGCCGTCGTCTGCGAAGGCGTCTCGTTGATGTATTTGAGCTTGTACTTGCCCAGCTCAACGACGTCGTTGTTCTGCAGGAAATGTTTCTTGATCGGCTGGCCGTTCACGTAAGTGCCGTTGGTGCTGTTCAGGTCCTCGAGAAACGAATCGTTAAGAATCGTCACGATCACCGAGTGCTCGCCGCTGATGGCCAGATTGTCGATCTGGATATCGTTGTGCGGCTTGCGCCCGATCGTCGTCCGCTCCTTGGTGAGCGGAATTTCCTTGAGCACCAGGCCATCCATGCTTAAGATTAACTTAGAAGCCATGTTGCGTCCTTCTCGTCAATTCACTTGAACCATTGCAGCAGCCGCGCCCACCAGCTGCGTGCCGCCGGATATTCGCGCGCGATGCGCACCAGTACCACTGAAACATTGTCCCGCCCCCCGCTATCGTTCGCCGTCTGAATCAGCTGCGTTGCCGCCAGGTCGAGATTGGCGGAGAGTGCCTGCAGGGTCAGGGCAATCTCCTCGTCTTCGACCATGTCGTTGAGGCCGTCGGAGCACAGCAGGTAGAGGTCTCCCGGCATCGTATCGTAATCGCGGATTTCCGGCTCGACCACCGGATCCACTCCAAGCGCACGCGTAACTAGGTTCTTGTTCTGCGAATGGCGCGCTTCGTCTGCCGTAATCATGCCGCTGTCGATCTGCTCCTGCAACAGGGAATGATCTCGCGTAATCGCCTGGAATTCGTCCCCGCGCAGGCGGTAGAGGCGCGAATCGCCAATGTGGGCGACTGTCATCATGTTGTCGTAAAACAGGGTCACCACCAGGGTCGTGCCCATGCCGGCATACTGCGGCTGGCTCTGCGCTGCCTGGTAGATGGCCGTATTGGCCCTGGCGATTTCGGTTTCGAGAACGCTGTGCGAATACAGTTTTCCGGAAGCGTCCAGCTGGTGCGGCGCCGTCTTCTGGAAGGCCTTTTCCAACTCGCTGCCCAGCAGCGTGGTCGCCATGCCGCTAGCCACTTCGCCTGCATTGTAGCCGCCCATGCCGTCGGCGAGGATGGCCAGGCCCAGCGCGGCATTGGAAAAAACCGCGTCCTCGTTATGCGAGCGCACCATGCCGGCATCCGTGCGGCTTGCCATTTGCAATGCCTGGCTGAGATCCATCATTCCCCTCAAAGATTGAAGTCGACCTGCGGGGATGTCCCTTCCCCGCCCGTGCTCAAGCCCATGCAGGCACGCAGATCGAGTGCCATCTCGGCGCCGGTCTGGTAGCGCTGCGTATTGTCCTTGGCCAGTGCCCTGTCAACGATCACTGCCAGGCATTCCGGCACCTGCGGGTTGTGCTCCCGAATATTGGGGTGTGGTTCGTTGGCGATCTTGAACATCAGCTGGGCCATCGAATCCCCTTCAAAGGGCAGTTTGCCCGAAGCCATCTGGAACAGCATGACGCCAAGGGAAAAAAGGTCGGAACGACCGTCAATCTTCTTGCCAGCCAGCTGCTCCGGCGACATGTAGCTTGGCGTGCCCAGCACCATGCCGGTCTTGGTCTTCGATGAGTCAGTGATGCGGGCGATACCGAAATCGGTCACTTTCACGGAATCCGATTCCGGCTCATACATGATGTTGGCCGGCTTGATGTCGCGGTGAACCACGCTGTTCTGGTGCGCGTAGGACAACGCATCGGCTACGCGGGCAACCACGTCCATCACCTTGGCGAGCGGCATCAGGTTGCCCGGCTTGGTGTAGGGCACCAGGTCCTTTCCCTTCAGAAACTCCATTGCAATGTAGGCCAGGTCGTGTTCCTCGCCGGCATCGAAGATCGTCACGATGTTGGGGTGGTTCAACCGCCCGGCCGTCTCGGCCTCGCGGAAGAAGCGCTCTTTGACATCCTTCAGCTCGTCTTCCTCAAACTCTTGGGACAGGGCCATTGTCTTGATGGCCACGACGCGGTTGATCTTCGGGTCACGCCCCAAATAGACCACGCCCATGGCCCCCTTGCCGAGTTCCTTCTCGACCTGATAGCGGCCAAGCATGGGCTTTTCCACCTGCCCGCCCTCGAGAATCATGGTGCCCTGCGCGGTCGAGCGGCCGCCGCCGCCCAGGATCACCGTCTCGGACATGGCCTTGGCCCGAGTGAGCTTCTGCTCCAAGTCGCGGAACTTGGGATTGAA
>JAEHDO010000224.1 GCA_016880375.1 Betaproteobacteria bacterium
GAACGGCAGCGGCGAGCTGTGGCAGCCGCAGTAACCCCGTTGCGCCGCCAGGCGCGTTTAACCGGCATGGCCCACCCCTTGGGGTAAAATGCCCGCATGCCGTCCGTCAATGAATCCGCGCCGGGAACGTTCTCCTTCCCGGTGCGCGTGTATTACGAGGACACCGACACGGCCGGTGTCGTGTACTACGCAAATTACCTGCGCTACCTCGAACGCGGGCGCACCGAATGGCTGCGGGCGCTGGGGGTCGAGCAGTTCCGGCTGGCGCAGGAAGCGGGCATCGTCTTCGCCGTGCGCTCGCTCAACATCGAATACCTGAAGCCGGCGCGGCTCGACGACGTGCTCGCCGTGCTGACGGAGCTAACTTTGGCCGGCCGCGCCCAGGTCACGCTGAAGCAGCGGATTGAACGCGACGGCGAGACCCTGGTCGAAGCCACCGTGCGCATCGCCTGCCTGAACACGAAAACAATGAAGCCCGCGGCACTGCCGGCGGCGCTCAGGAACACAATGGGAGCGTCATGAACGTCACCACCGACCTGTCGATCATTTCCCTCGTCGCCAATGCCAGCATCCCCGTGATGGGCGTCATGCTGCTGCTGGCGGCGGTGTCGCTGATGTCCTGGTACTGGATCTTCCGCAAGTGGTTCGGCATCCGCGACGCGCGCGCCAAGACCGAGCAGTTCGAGCGCGACTTCTGGAGCGGCGGCGACCTCAACGCCCTGTTCCAGAGCGCGGTGAACGACCGCCACAGCGCCGGCGCCCTCGAGCGCATCTTCGAGGCCGGCTACCGCGAATTCACCAAGCTGCGCGGGCAGAAGTCGCTCGACCCGGCCAGCATCGTCGACGGTTCGCGCCGCGCCATGCGCGCCACCTACCAGCGCGAGATGGACCACCTCGAGGCGCACCTCGCCTTCCTCGCCTCGGTCGGCTCGGTCAGCCCCTACGTCGGCCTGTTCGGCACGGTGTGGGGCATCATGAATGCCTTCCGCGGCCTCGCCAACGTCAGCTCGGCGACGCTGGCGCACGTCGCCCCCGGCATCGCCGAGGCGCTGGTCGCCACCGCCATCGGCCTCTTCGCCGCGATTCCGGCGGTGGTCGCCTACAACCGCTTTGCCCACGACATCGACCGCGTCAGCATCCGCTTCGAGAGCTTCATGGAGGAGTTCTCGAACATCCTGCAAAGACAGCTGAGATAAGCATGCGCCAGCGCCGTCTCATGAACCAGATCAACGTCGTGCCCTACATCGACGTGATGCTGGTGCTGCTCGTCATCTTCATGGTGACGGCGCCGCTGATCCAGGTGGCGTCGGTGGACGTGCCGACGGTGGGCAAGGCCGCCCAGGCGCCGAGCGACCCGCTGCAGGTGATCGTCAAGGCCGACCAGACGCTGGCCTTCCGCGCCACGACGAATGCCGCGCCGCGCGACGTCTCGCGCGACGAACTGCTGCGCCTGGTGGCGGAAGCGCAGAAGAAGAATCCGCAGCAGGCGGTGGTGGTGGCCGGCGACAAGAGCGTGCGCTACGAGGCCGTCATGAAGGTCATGGACGATCTGCAGAAGCAGCAGGTCGCCCGCGTCGGCCTGCTGGTGCAGCAGGGACAATGAGCGCCGTCCTGGACGAGCGGACGGACCCCGGCAAGGCGGCCTCGGCCGCGCTCGCCGCGCTGGTGCATCTCGCCCTGGCGATCCTGCTCGTCTACGGCATCCGCTGGCAGACGCGGGCGCCCGAGGCGGTCGAGGTGGAACTGGTGCGCGCGGTGCCGGCGCCGGCCGCCGTCGCCCCGCCCGCGCCAGAACCGGCGCCGCCGCCGAAGCTCGAGCCGAAGCCGGAACCGAAGCCCGAGCCGAAGCCGGCGCCGCCGGCCAAGCCGGACATCGCCCTCAAGGAAAAGGAGAAGCCCAAGCCGAAGCCGGAACCCAGGGCCGAGCCGAAGCCGGAGCCGGACAAGGCCAGCCGCCAGCTGATGACTGACGCACTCAAGCGCGAGACGGCACAGATCGAGGCGCGCAAGGCCGAGCAGGAACTGGCGAACATCAAGGCCGCCCAGAGCGCCTCGGCGCGCAGCAAGGCGACGGCCGACTACATCGGCAAGATCCGCGGCAAGATCAAGGGCAACATCGTGCTGCCGCCCGACATCAAGGGGAACCCCGAGGCGATCTTCGACGTCGTACAGCTGCCGAGCGGCGAGATCCTCAGCGTCAAGCTGAAGAAGTCCAGCGGCCATGCCGCCTATGACAGCGCCGTCGAGCGCGCCATCCTCAAGTCGAGCCCGCTGCCGAAGCCGGAGCAGGGCGACCTGTTCAGCCGCGCGCTGGAGCTGAAGTTCCGGCCGCTGGAGGAGTAAGGCAAATGTATAATTCCCGGATTATTTCCCTGTTCGAGTGACGATGACCGCCTTCATTCGCGCCACTTTCGTGCTTGTCGTGTTCGCGCTGTCCTTCGCCGCGCGCGCCCAGCTCACCATCGAGATCACCGGCGCCGGCGCCAACCGCATCCCCATCGCCATCGCCGACTTCGCCGGCGAGCCGGGGGTCGC
>JAEHDO010000225.1 GCA_016880375.1 Betaproteobacteria bacterium
CTCGCCGCCCTTGTCCTTCACCGACCTGCGCCAGGCGTGAAAGAAGTCGTGGGTGATGCGGATCATCGACTGCCAGTCGCGTTCCTTGCGGGCCAGCGCCTTCTCCAGGTCGGCGCCGCTCCTTTCCGTCGTGCTCATGCCGGTGTCCCCTTTTTGTTCTGCCGCGTGGCGAAATCCGCCAGCGCCTGTTTGAATTCCGCCTCCATCTGCGGCGTCACGACCTCGCCGCACTCGTAGCAGGCATTGGTCATGCGGTCGTACCAGCGGCAGCCGCAGTGGTCGCAGCCCAGTTCAGGCGCCCCGGCCGGGTTGAAGAAGATCATCGGCAGGCCCCCAGGAAGGCGAGGCCGAGCGAGTCGAGGAACTCCTCGTAGCCGGCGTCCTGCAATTCGTACTTGGTGCGCATGACGAAGAACATGATGCCGCCGGCGCGGATCTGCCGCTTCATCAGCGGGAGCGTCTCGTCGCCGATGTCGCCGCGCAGTTTGTCCAGCACCTCGGCCTCGGCGACGAACAGCAGGTCCACCCCGGCCTCCTGGAAGCCGCGGTAGGGCACGAGCGAGGCGCGCATGCCCTCGGCCGTGACTTCCCAGCGCAGCATGTCGCCGTTGCCGCCGGCGGCCTTCAGTCCGGCGACGTGCTTGCCGGGCTGGATGCCGGAGCCCTCGCGCGGCACGATGGCCACGCTCGAGCCGGGCACCATGTCGACGAACAGCTCGCCGTGCTGGTCCAGCATGGCCTGCCAATCATCCAGTTCGCCGAAGAGGCTTGCAGTCGCAACAGTCATCAGTGCCTTGGAACCGCCAGTTCGAGGTCCTCGACGAACTCGGCCAGCCCGGCTGCCTCGAGTTCGCCCATGGTCTTAAGAATATACGGCGACAGGCGACCCCGCCGGATCATTCCCGGCAGGACAGCCCAGCCGCCTTCGCGCAGGGCGGGCAGCGCCTCCGCATCGGCCACCAGCAGCACGGCCACGTCGTCTCCGCACTGTCCGCTATACTCGCGTAGGTCCGCGTGGCAGCCGTCGGCGTCGCTGCGCCAGAGGAGCAGGGTGCCGCGGTGCGCCGCGAATTCGTCCCGCCGCAGCAGGCCGATCGCCGCGCCGGAGACGGGCATTCCCTCGCGATTCAGCATGGCTTGCCAGCCTGCGCAGTCGAGAAATCCGTCTTCCATCAATGCCCTTGACGACGAGTCGGAAACGATTCGATATATAGCATGATATGATAAAAAACTGCAACGTACTGCATCAATAAAACCATAAATGCACAATAATGCACATAATTCGGAGCGGTCGGGGCGATGAAAACAGCCACCGGGATTGACCTGGCGGCGGTCCTGAACCGTTCCCGTCCGGCTCTGGCGCGGGCCATTACCCTGCTGGAAAACGACCGGCCGGGCGCGGCGGAGTTGATGGCCGAACTGGCGCCGCGCTGCGGCCGCGCCCACGTCGTCGGCATCACCGGGGCGCCGGGCGCCGGCAAGTCCACCCTCATCAACGCCCTGCTGGGCGAACTCACGAAACGCGGGCGCAGCGTCGCCGTCGTTGCCGTCGATCCCTCCAGCCCGATCAGCGGCGGCTCCATCCTCGGCGACCGCCTGCGCATGGACGAACACGGCAATCGCGACGACGTCTTCATCCGTTCCGTCTCCTCGCGCGGCCACCTCGGCGGCCTGTCGCGCAACACCGGGCGCATCGTCGACGTCTTCGACGCCGTCGGCTTCGATGTGGTGATTGTCGAGACGGTCGGCGCCGGCCAGTCGGAAGTGGAAATCCGCCATTTCGCCGACAGCAACATCGTCGTCTGCCCGCCCGGGCTGGGCGACGACGTGCAGGCCATCAAGGCCGGCATCCTCGAGATCGCCGACATCCTTGTAGTGAACAAGGCCGACCTGCCGCAGGCCGAGCGCACCGTGCTCGACCTCACCACCGCCACCCACCTGCGCCACCGCACGGACTGGCAGGTGAAGGTGCTGCGCACCGTGGCGACCAGCGGCGAGGGCGTGCCGGCACTGGCCGACGCCATCGAGGAACACGGCCGCGCCACCGGCATCGGCAAGCGGCTGAAAAGCGTCCCCCTCTCCCCCGGCTCCTCTCCCCGCGAGCGGGGCGAGGGGAGGACCATCGTTACCGACGCGGAACTCTTCGCGCAATTGTGCCGCTGGCGCGCCGCCGGCAAGGGCGTGGCGCTGGCCACCGTGGTGAAGACCTGGGGCTCCTCGCCGCGGCCGGAGGGCAGCCACCTCGCGGTGGAGGCGGACGGCGCCTTCGTCGGCTCGGTCTCCGGCGGCTGCATCGAGGGCGCCGTCATCGGCGAGGCGCAGGCCGCCATCGCCGACGGCAAGCCGCGCCTGCTCGAATTCGGCGTCTCCGACGAGCGCGCCTGGGAAGTGGGACTCGCCTGCGGCGGCAGGGTGCAGGTCTACGTCGAGCGCGTGCAGGTCGCGCTGTTCGACGAACTCATGGCAGCGCGCGCCGCGCGGCATCCCGTCGCCGTGGTGACGCGGCTCGCCGACGGCGCGCAGGCGCTGCTGGAAGAAGGCGCCGTGTCGGGGGAACTGACTTTGTCGGAGGCACAGTGCGCCGAAGCCCTGCGCCTCCTGCGCGCCGACAAGAGCGGCGTGCTGGAATCCTCGGCGGGCGCGCTGTTCGCGCGCTGTTACACCCAGGCGCCGCGCATGGTCATCGTCGGTGCAGTGCACGTCACCCAGGCGCTGGCGCCGATGGCGGCGATGGCCGGCTTCGAGGTCACGGTGGTCGACCCGCGCCGCGCCTTCGCCACGCCCGAGCGCCTGCCCGGCGTGACGGTGTCTACGGAATGGCCGGATGAGGCGCTGGCGCGCCTCGCGCCCGACGCGCAGACGGCGGTGGTGACCCTTTCGCACGACCCCAAGCTCGACGATCCGGCGCTCGCCGCCGCCCTGAAAAGTCAGTGTTTCTACATCGGCGCCCTCGGCAGCAAGCGCACCCACGCCGCCCGCGTCGAGCGCCTGACGGCCGAGGGGCTGGGCGCGGAACTGCATCGCATCCATGCGCCGGTCGGCCTGGACCTCGGCGGACGCTCCCCGGCGGAAATCGCCGTCTCGGTGCTCGCGCAAGTCATCCAGTCCAGATACCGATGACAGCCATCCCCCCGTCCCCCTTCCCGCGGAAGGGGGTGACACCGGATCGCTGCGCTCACAGGGCGCTGGCGGCGCCTCCTTGGGGGCCGCGCGGGAGCGTTGCGCCTCGGAACGTGCGCAGCGGAGCGCGGCAACAATTCGGCTTCACTGTGCAGCTTCGCAGGCACGGCCGTTACGCCGAATTCCCGGCGGAGGCGCAATGATCTTCGGCGAATTCCGCTGCGAGGAGGCCGAGGGCGTGACGCTCGCCCACACGCTGAACCTCGGCGGGAAGACGCTGAAGAAGGGCCGCGTCCTCACCGGGGACGACATCGCCCTCCTCAAGCAGGCCGGCATCGCCGCCGTCACCGGCGCGCGCATTCAGGCCGGCGACCTCGACGAGAACGCCGGCGCCGCCGAGATCGCCGCGCTGCTGGTTGGCCCGAACACGGAAACCCGCCGCCCGTACACCGGCCGCTGCAACGTGCACGCCGCGAAGCGCGGCGTGCTGCGCGTGGACGCCGCGCGCATCGATGCGCTGAACCTGCTCGACGAGGCCGTCGCCATCGGCACGCTGCCCGACTGCGCCCTGGCGCGCCACGGCCAGGTGCTCGCCACGGTGAAGATCATTCCCTTCGCCGTGACGCGCGAACTGGTCGAGCGCTGCCGCGCCATTGCCGCCGGCGGGCCGCTGCTGCGCCTGGCCGAACTGCAGCCGCGCCGCGCCGCACTGATCCTGGGCGAGTTGCCGGGCATGAAGGAGAACGTCTTCCGCGGCACCGTCACTGCCACGCGCAACCGGCTCGAAGGCCTCGGCAGCCGCCTCGCCCTGGTGCTGCGCTGCCGTCACGCGCGCGACGAATACGAAGGGAAGCTGCGCGAGGCGCTCGCCGCCGGCTGCGACCTGCTGCTGGTGGCCGGCGCCACGGTGACCAAGGACCGCCGCGACGTGGTGCCCGCTGCCGTCGTCGCCGCCGGCGGGACGATCGAACATTTCGGCATGCCGGTCGAGCCGGGCAACATGCTGATCCTCGCCGGTATTGGCGCAACCCCGGTGCTGGTGCTGCCTGGCTGCGCGCGCTCGCGGCGCTCGAACGGCCTCGACTGGGCGCTGCAGCGCCTGCTGGCCGGACTGCCGCTGACCCGCGCCGAGATCATGCGCATGGGCGTCGGCGGCCTCATTCGCAGCCCGCTCGAACCCGAGGACGAGGAGGAGGGCGAGGTGGACAGCGTACCCGCCGTGCCCGCCGGTGCGCCGAACGTTGCCGCGCTGGTGCTCGCCGCCGGGCAGTCCTCGCGCATGGGCGGGACGAACAAGCTGTTGCAGGCGGTCGACGGCGTGCCGATGGTGCTGCGCGCGGTGAATGCCGCGCTGGCCTCGCGCGCCGCCACGGTGACAGTGGTGCTCGGCCACGAGGCGGAGCAGGTCGAGGCCCTGCTCGCCGGGCGCAAGGTGAACATCGTGCGCAACGCCGAATTCGCGCAGGGCATGTCCACCTCGCTGCGCGCCGGGATCCAGGCGCTGCCGCCCGAGGCCGAAGCGGTGGTGGTGCTGCTTGCCGACATGCCGCGCATCAGCGCCGTGCAGGTCGACCGCCTGATCGACGCCTTCGAGGCGAAGCAGCCGGCCATCGTCGTGCCGCAGCGGGACGGCCGACGCGGCAATCCCATCCTCTGGCCGCGCGAGTTCTTCGCCAGGATGCAGGCGGTGAGCGGCGACAAGGGCGCACGCGAATTGCTGGAGGAAAACCCGCAGCGCATCCGCGCCGTCGACATGGACGATGCCATCCACGCCGATGTCGACACGCCCGCAGACCTGCGGGGGCGGCAGCCATGAGCTTCACCGCCGCGAAATGGCGCGGGCACTTCCCGCTGCTGGCCGCCCACCGCGACCTGCATTACCTCGACAATGCCGCCACCGGCCAGCTCTGCGAAGCGGCGCTCGACGCCGTCACGAGCCACGAGCTGCTGCATCGCGCCAACGTCCTGCGCGGCACCTACCGCCTCGCCGAGCAGGCCGATGCCGCCTACGAGAACGCGCGGCGGCAGGTTGCCGCCTATCTCAATGCCGCGAGTGCCGATGAAGTCGTGTTCACGGCCGGCACCACGGCTTCGATCAACCTCGTCGCCCATGCCTTCGGCGAAGGGTTGAATGCCGGCGACGAGGTCGTGCTGAGCCTCGCCGAACACCACAGCAATTTCGTGCCCTGGCAGATGCTGCGCGAGCGGCGCGGCGTCCTGCTGCGCATCCTGCCGCTGACGGCCGATGGACGCATCGACCTTTCCCGCCTCGCTGAAACGCTCACGCCGCGCTGCAGGCTGGTCGCCGTTACCCATGCCTCCAACGTCACCGGCGCCGTCACCGACCTGGCGGCGATCGTCGCCGTCGCCCGCGCCGTCGGCGCCCGCGTGCTGGTCGACGGCGCCCAGGCGGTGCAGCACGGCCCGGTGGATGTTGCCGCGCTCGGCGCGGATTTCTACGCCTTCTCCGGCCACAAGGCCTACGGCCCCACCGGCGTCGGCGTGCTGTGGGGCCGGGGCGAGGCGCTGGCTGCGCTGCCGCCCTTCCTCGGCGGCGGCGGCATGATCGGGCGCGTGACGGTCGAGGAAACGACTTATGCGCCGCCGCCGCGCCGCTTCGAGGCCGGCACGCCGCCCATTGCCCAGGCCGTCGGGCTGGGCGCCGCGCTCGACTGGCTGCGCGTGCAGCCGTGGGCAGACATGCACGCCCACACGGCGCGACTCGCGCAGCGACTGATCGACGGAATCGCCGTGTTGCCGGGACTGACTTTTCTCGGGCCGCGCGATCTGAAGCAGCGCCTGCCCATCGTCTCCTTCAATCTTGAAGGCATCCATCCGCACGACGCCTGCCAGGTGCTCGACGGGCACGGCGTCGCCGTGCGCGGCGGCCATCACTGCGCCCAGCCGCTGATGGATTTCTTCGGCGTGCAGGGCGCCGTGCGCGCCAGCCTCGCTCCCTACAACGACGAGGCCGACATCGACGCGCTGCTGGCGGGACTGAAGGATGCGATGAGGAAGCTGGGATGAGCGACGATCTCTACCAGCAGGCCATCGTCGATCTCGCCAGGTCCGCCGACGGCGCCGGCCGCCTCGAGGCGCCGGACGGCACGGCGCAGGGCGACAGCCCGCTTTGCGGCGACCGTGTGCGCATGGACGTCAAGCTTGACGGCGGCCGCATCCTTGCGCTGGCGTACGACGTCAAGGGCTGTCTGCTTTGCCGCGCCGCCGCCGCGGCGATCGGCCGCCATGCCGCCGGCCTCGACGCGGCGCAGCTTGCCGCCGTGCGCAGCGAAGTGGCGGCGCTGCTCGCCGGCACGGAGGCCGAGCAGCCCTGGCCGGAGCTGGGGAATTTTCTGCCGGTGCGCGCGCACCGCAACCGCCACGGCTGCGTGTTGCTGCCCTTCGACACCCTGGTTGCCGCGCTGGACAGCGCGCAACGCGCTTAGCATACTGCCGTCATGGCCTTCCAGTAACAATCTCTTCCTCTGACGAAAGCCGCGCGTCTCCATGTTGCGGCCCTGTGGCAGGAAACTTTGCCGGAAAATGAGCCAATGCTTAGACAACTGTTGATTCTCCTGCACCTGGCCGGCGTGATCACCTGGGTCGGCGGCATGTTCTTTGCCTACTTCTGCCTCCGGCCGGCGGCTGTCGAGGTTCTCGAGCCCGCCAAGCGCCTGCCGCTCTGGTCGGCCACCTTCGCGCGCTTCCTGCCGTATGCGGCCGTCGCCGTCCTGGTCATCCTGGCCACGGGCCTCACCCTGCTCGTGCAGGTCGGGTTTGGCCAGGCCCCCGTCGGCTGGCACGCCATGCTGGCACTGGGCCTGCTCATGGCGGCGGTGTTCGCCTATGTCTATCTGGCGCTGTTCCCGAAGCTGCGGGAAAGGAGCGCCGCCGCCGACTGGCCGGCCGCCGCACGGGCCCTCGACGGCATCCGCCGCCTGGTCGCGCTCAATCTCGTTCTGGGCCTGTGCACGGTGGTCGCGGCCATCTCGGCACGCTGAGCGGCGTCCCGGCCTGGATTGAAATGACAGACAGTCGCACGCGCAACCTTGCCGCAGCGGCGGCTTTGCTGGTCGGCCTGCTCGTCCTTTCCGGCCTGAAGCCCTACGACCGCGCCACCTGGGCGCTGGAAGTGTTCCCGGTCGTGATCGCGCTGCCGGTCATGGCCTTCACGTACCGCCGCTTTCCCCTGACGACGCTGCTGTATGCCTGCATCTTCCTGCACGCGCTGGTGCTGATGCTCGGCGGCGCCTACACCTACGCGCGCGTGCCGCTCGGTTTCCAGATCCAGGATCTGCTGCAGCTCGACCGCAATCCCTACGACAAGATCGGCCATTTCTTCCAGGGCTTCGTGCCGGCGCTGGTGGCGCGGGAGATCCTCCTCCGCGGCGCCTGGGTGCAGGGGCGGCGCATGCTGGCCTTTATCGTGATCTGCATCGTGCTGGCGATCAGCGCCGCCTACGAGCTGATCGAGTGGGGCGTGGCGGTGGTGATGGGGCAGGGCGCCGACGAGTTCCTCGGCACGCAGGGCGATCCCTGGGACACGCAGTCGGACATGCTGCTGGCGCTGATCGGCGCCTCGACGGCGCTGTTGCTGCTGTCGCGCTGGCAAGAGCGGCAGATCGCCGGCATCCAGAGCCGGCGCTGAGGCTCAGTCGACGCTGCCCGAACGCGGCAGGCTCGGGCGAATGAGCATCGCGCCGAACGCCACGAAGTACACCAGGAAAGTCAGTCCCCACAGCACGGCGGCCAAGGCGATTGCCCCGTCGCCGAGGCCATGCACCGTTGCCGCCAGGCGGATCAGCGCGGCGGCGAACATCATCCCGTAGGCAAGCTTCATTGCGCCCGGCACGACGAGCGGCCGGCCGGTGTGGCGCAGGCTGACGCGCGTCATCAGGCCGAGCATCATCAGGCCGAGGCTGCCGACGGTGAAGGCGTGCACCCAGGCGGCTTCCGGCACGAAGCCGGTGAGTTCCGCCGCGGCCTTGAGAACGAAGGCGACGATCAGCCAGGCGAAGCCGAGGTGCATGACGAACACCAGCGGCACGTCGGGCAGGCGCCAGCCCTTCCAGCGCGCCGCGCGCGCGGCGTGAACGACCGCGCAGGCCAGCGCCGCCAGGCCGATCCACAGCGGGCGGGCGCCGGACAGATCCAGCGCGGCGAGCAGCAGCACGACGCCGACGGCCAGCATCTCCAGCTCGACGTTGAAGGGCGCCTGCTCGCCGCGGCCCTTCTCGCGCAGGGCGTTGCCGGTGAAGATCGGCGTCAGCACGCCGCCCTTCAGCACGTACAGCACGATGATCGCATAGAGCGTGCCGCGCAGGCCGAGGCCGGCGAGGTGGGTGTGGGCGGCGAGGATGCCGTAGTGGTAGACGCCATTCGCCGCCGCCAGCGCCAGCAGGATGGGCAGCAGCAGGAGATACAGCCGGTTGGAGGCGCGCGCGAGCTGCGGCGCGACCATCAGGAAGGCGGCGGGGAAGAGCAGCAGGTCGATGATCGCCGGCGCCGGCGGCGGCAGCCAGGGCGCCGCCCAGAAGGCTGCGCGGCCGGCCAGCCAGAGAACGACGAGCAGGGCGAGGCGCCCGCCGC
>JAEHDO010000226.1 GCA_016880375.1 Betaproteobacteria bacterium
CCCCTGCGGACCCCGGCACCTCGCACCCCTTGAGTTGAATTTCGCCCTTTCGGCCTTCGAACGCAATGCCATCGTCGAGACCGACTCCCTGGCGGGCACCGGCGTCGCGATCCTGTTCCTGCCCCTGTCCGCCGCCTCCGCCTCGAATCGCGTCCTCGGCGTCCTCGCCTCGGGACCCCGCACGGACGACCTGGAAAAGGTGCGCGGCCATCGCCCCCTGCTGGAAGCGGCGGCCTCCCTGGTTGCCATCACCCTCGAGCGGCTGCATTACGCCGACGTCGCCCGGCGCGGCGAGGTGCAGATTGCCGCCGAACGGCTGCGCACCTCGATACTGGCCTTGCTCTCGCACGACCTGCGCACGCCGCTGACCAGCCTGATCGGGCTGGCCGACACGCTCGCACAAGACCGGTCGCCGGCCGACGCAGCGACGGCCGAAACCGCCGGCATCATCCGCGACCAGGCCCGGGCCATGCACCACATGCTCTCCAACATGCTGGAAATGGCGCGCCTGCAGGCGGGGAACGTCACCCTCAACATCGAGTGGCAGTCCTTCGAGGAGGTCGTCGGCTCCAGCACCCGCCTGCTGGCCCATCTGCTGGCAGGCCGCCCCCTGTCCATCCGGCTGCCCGGAGATCTTCCGCTGGTCCGCTTCGACGCCGTGCTCATCGAGCGTGTGCTCTGCAACCTGCTGGAGAACGCCGCCAAGTATTCCCCCGAAGGCTCGCCGATCGGCATCGCCGCCGGCGTCAAGGCGGGCATGCTGGAAGTCTCGGTCGACAACGACGGCCCGGGGTTCCCGCCGGACCGCATCGAACAGGTCTTCGACCCGTTCGTGCGCGGCCACGCCGAGACGCCGATATCCGGCACGGGGCTGGGGCTGGCCATCTGCAAGGCCATCGTCCATGCCCATGGCGGCACGATAGAAGCCGCGAACCGGCCCGGCGGCGCCTGCGTGCGCTTCGCCCTGCCGCTGGGCACGCCGCCCGTGCTGGACGAGGAGGCGCCGGAATGAACGGAGTCGCGGGACGAGTGATCGTCGTCGAGGACGAGAGCCAGATCCGGCGCTTCGTCTGCGATGCGCTGCGGCGCGAAGGCTGCAGCGCCGTCGAAGCCGGCACGGCGCAACAGGGCCTGGATGCCGCCGCTGCCGGCAAGACCGACCTGGTCATCCTCGACCTCGGCCTGCCCGACATGGGCGGGCTGGAATTCATCGGCGCCCTGCGCGCCTGGTCGAGGGTGCCGATCCTCATCCTCTCCGCCCGTGCCGCCGAACAGGACAAGGTCGCGGCGCTCGATGCCGGCGCCGACGATTACCTGACCAAGCCTTTCGGCGTCGGCGAACTGCTGGCCAGGGTGCGCGCCCTGCTGCGGCGGCAGGCCCTGGAAGAGGACGCCACGCCGCTGCGCCGCTTCGGCGAGGTCGAGGTCGACCTGTCGCGGCGCCAGGTGCGCCGCAACGGCGTCGACGTCCACCTCACCCAGATCGAATACCGCCTGCTGGCGGTGCTGCTGGCCAACGAGGGCAAGGTGATGACGCATCGCCACCTGATGCGCGAGGTCTGGGGTCCCGGCCACGCCGAGCAGGGACATTACCTGCGCATCTACGTCGGCCGCCTGCGCCAGAAGCTCGAAGACGATCCCGCCCGCCCCCGCCATTTCCTCACCGAAACCGGGGTCGGCTACCGCTTTCAATCCTGATCCACGAGGTAAGCCTCTTGTCCGCAAGCACCGCCAAGGAACGTACCGCCGCCCTCTCGCTCGCCGCCCTCGGGGTGGTCTATGGCGACATCGGCACCAGCCCCCTGTATGCCATGAAGGAAATCTTCGGCGGCGCGCACCACCCGGTGCCGATCACGCCGGAGAACGTGCTCGGCCTGCTCTCGCTGATCTTCTGGTCGCTGATGGCGGTGGTCAGCCTCAAGTACGTGCTGTTCATCACGCGCGCCGACAACAAGGGCGAGGGCGGCATCATGGCCCTGATGGCGCTGGCCCTGCACCCGATGAAGCGGGATGCCTGGCAGCGCCGCGCCGTCGTCGTGCTCGGCCTGTTCGGCGCCGCCCTGTTCTACGGCGACGGCGTCATCACGCCCGCCATCTCGGTGCTGTCGGCAGTCGAGGGCCTGGAGGTCGCCACCCCGGCGCTGAAGCCCTACGTGCTGCCGCTCTCGCTCGTCATCCTCGTCGCGCTGTTCGCGGTGCAGCGCCGCGGCACGGCCGCGGTGGGCACCCTCTTCGGCCCCGTCATGGTGCTCTGGTTCCTGACGCTCGGCGCGCTCGGCGCGGTCAGCATCGCCCACGACCCGGCCATCCTGCGGGCCCTCGATCCCAGGCATGCGCTGCGCTTCTTCGAGGCCAACCCGCTGCTCGGCTTCTTCTCCCTCGGCGCCGCGGTGCTGGTGCTGACCGGCGCCGAGGCCCTCTATGCAGACATGGGCCACTTCGGCCGCCGGCCGATCCAGCTGGCCTGGTTCGGCCTGGTGCTGCCGGCGCTGCTGCTCAACTATTTCGGCCAGGGCGCCCTGCTGCTGCGCAACCCGGAGGCGCTGGCCAACCCGTTCTACCTGCTGGCGCCGGACTGGCTGCTGTATCCGATGGTGGCCCTGGCGGCGGCCGCCACGATCATCGCCTCGCAGGCGGTGATCTCGGGCGCCTTCTCGATCACCCAGCAGGCCATCCAGCTCGGCTTTTCGCCGCGCATGGACATCAGCCACACCTCCGACCAGCAGATCGGCCAGATCTACCTGGCCGGCATCAACTGGACGCTGCTGGCGGCGGTGGTCGCGCTGGTGGTGGGCTTCGGCAGCTCCTCGAACCTCGCCGCCGCCTACGGCATCGCCGTCACCGGCACGATGTTCATCACCGACCTGCTGGCCTTCGTGGTGGCCCGCTACGTCTGGGGCTGGCCGTTCTGGCGCGCCTTCCTCGGCGCCCTGCCCTTCGCCGTCATCGACCTGATGTACTTCTCGGCCAACTCGATCAAGATCGTCGACGGCGGCTGGTTCCCGCTGGTCTTCGGCCTGGGCGTCTATCTGCTCCTGTCGACCTGGAAGCGCGGCCGCGACCTGCTCAGCGCGCGGCTGGCGGCGGATGCGATGGACACCCGCAGCTTCGTCAAGGGCATCGACGAGGTGCCCCGCATCCCGGGGACGGCGGTATTCCTCACCCCCAACCCGGAAAACGTGCCGCAGGCCATGCTGCACAGCCTGAAGCACTACAAGGCGCTGCACGAACGTGTCGTGCTGTTGTCGGTGAATGTCATCGACGTGCCGCGCTTCACGGATTCCCGCCGCGTGGCGGTGGAGCGGCTGCCCGGCAATTTCTGGATGGTCAAGGTGTTCTACGGCTTCATGGAGCAGCCCAGGCTGCCGGAGGCGCTGGAGTGGTGCGCCGACGACGGCCTCGACATCGACCCGATGGACACGTCGTACTTCCTCGGCCGGGAAACGCTGATCCCGCGGCTCGGCTCCGAAATGAGCTTCTGGCGCGGGAAGATCTTCGCCGGCATGTTCCGCAACGCCGGCAGCGCCGCCGGCTTCTTCGGCTTGCCGGCCAACCGCGTGGTCGAGCTGGGCACCCAGGTCGCGCTGTAGCGGGGAAAAGTCAGTTCCCGCGGCACGGCGGCAGGAGCTGCAACACCGGAATTCGATCCGCCCTCCGCGCAACAGGCTCACCTCCTGAGCCAGCAACCGCCCGACAATGTGTCCAAACCCCGGAGGACAGGATGGGCACCGATTCCACACCGAACGCACAAGGCCGCAGGCCGGCGATCAAGCTCGCCGTGCTGACCGTGCTCGCCGCACTGCTCGTCGGCCTCGCCGGCCGGGACCATCTGCCGGCCGCAGCCGCATGGGCGGCCCGGCAGCCATTGGACATTGCCTTGCTGATCCTCGGTGCCCACGGCCAGTCGAAGGAAGCCGCCGAAAAACCCGTCCGCGACGAATCGGGACGGCAACGCCAGGATCAACTGGAATGGTTCGATGCGCTGCTGCGCCTGCTGAGGGAACCGGTCATCGAACTGCGCGATCATTGCGGATGTCACCCGTGACCCGTTCGCATACTGTTCTCTTCTACGCTACGATTGAAGCATGTTTGAGAACAGCCGGGGCACGCCATGACCGCCAATCCTGTCGAACTGCTCTTCACCGCCTACCGCCGCCAGGTGCTCGGCCTGCTGTTGCTGCGGCCGGATGACAGCCTGCACGTGCGGGAAATCTCGCGGCTGACCGGCGTGCCGGCCGGCTCGCTGCACCGCGAACTGCGCACCCTTACCGAAGCCGGCCTGCTGCTGCGCGAACCGGCCGGCAACTAGGTGCGCTACCGCGCCAATCGCGCCGCGCCGCTCTATCCGGAGTTGGCCGAGATATTCCGCAAGGCCGCGACCGAGCCCGAAAAAACGCGCAAGCCGCAACTGCGCAGAACCAAGGCCGAGCCCGCCCGGCACACCCTGCATTCCCCCATCGCCGAGTATGCCGTCACGCCCAAGGCCGGCGCACCGACCCCGCCGCTGGCGACAATCAAGCGCCTCTGCCGCAAGTTCGGCATCGCCCGCCTCGCGCTGTTCGGCTCGGCGGCGCGCGGCGAGATGACACCCGAGAGCGACATCGACCTGCTGGTCGAATTCGCCCCCGACAGCAAGGTTTCCCTCTTCGAAATACCCGCCATACAGGACGCGTTCTCGGCCGCGTTCGGCGGCAGGCAAGTCGACATCGCAACGACCGAGGTGCTGGAGAATCCCTACCGCCGCAAGACCATCCTGAGGGACGCCAGGGTACTGTATGCGCCCTGACGAGCGTGACGCCGCCTACCTCTGGGACATGCTCAACGCGGCGCGCGAGGCGCACATGACCGTGGAAAAGCTGGCGCCGGACGACTTCCTGGAAGACTGGCTGCGCCGCCGCGCGCTGGAACGCACGCTCGAAGTGCTGGGAGAAGCCGCCCGAAAGGTCTCCGAGGAATTCCATGCTGCGCATCCGGACATCGACTGGCGAGGACTGATCGGCCAGCGCAACGTGCTGGCGCACGAGTATGGCCGCATCAATCACCAGTTATAGTTCGAAGCAGCGAATCGGCGATTGCCAGTTCTCATCAAACGCTTGCGGAAGTTGCTCGCTCAACAAGCGCCCAACGAAATCACCGCACTACTAAGCCGACCCGTTCTTCCTCTCCAACCCATAACGCGTCAGCTTCGCCCGCAGTCCCACACGCGACAGCCCCAGTTCGTCGGCCACGCGCGTCTTGTTCCAGCGGTGGCGCACCATGGCTTCCTTGAGCACGCGCGCTTCTAGCATTTCGAGGCGGTCCTTGAGCGAGCCGTTGATGCCTGAGAGCATGCGCAGCTCGGGCTCCTCCTCGAGGCTGGCGGCCTGGACGACGCGGCCGTTGAGGTATTCGGCGCCGAGCCAGTCGGAATCGCTGAGCGCCAGCATGCGGTTGATCTCGTTCTGCAGCTCGCGCACGTTGCCCGGCCAGCGGTAGGCGGTGAGGCAGTCCATCGCCTCCTGCGTGAAGCCCTTCACCGGCTTGCCGAGCGCGTCCTGCGCCTTGTCCAGCACCTGCTGCGAGATGAAGGGGATGTCCATCGGCCGTGCGCGCAGTGCCGGCACGTGCAGCGTCATGGTCGACAGGCGGTAGTAGAGGTCCTGGCGGAAGCGGCCCTGGCGCACGTCCTCCTCGAGGTCGCGGTTGGTGGCGGAGACGACGCGCACGTCCACCGAGACGGTCTTGGTGCCGCCGACCGGGCGGATCTCGCCCTCCTGCAGCACGCGCAGCAGCTTCACCTGGAAGGCCGGCGAGGTCTCGCCGATCTCGTCGAGGAAGATGGTGCCGCCGTCGGCCTGCTGGAAGAGGCCGATGCGGTCTTCGTAGGCGCCGGTGAACGAGCCGCGCTTGTGGCCGAAGAGTTCCGATTCGAGCAGCGTGTCGGGCAGCGCGCCGCAGTTCTCGACGACGAAGGCCTTGTCGGCGCGGCCGCTTCGGTAGTGCATGGCGCGCGCCAGCAGTTCCTTGCCGGTGCCGGACTCGCCGGTGATGAGCACCGAGATGTCGTAGGGGGCGATGCGCTCGACCAGGCGGCAGAGGTCGTTCATCGGGCTGTCCGGGGCGCGCACCAGGCGGTCGGTGTCGAAGGCGCGCTTGACCTGGGAACGCTTGGCCTCGACGCGGCTCCTCGCCACCGGCCCGGCGGTGCGCAGCTCGATGTTGAGGCGCTGGTTCTCCTGCTGCAGGCGGTGCAGCTCGGCCGCCGCGCGCACGGTGAGCAGCAGCGACTCGGGCTGCCAGGGCTTGAGCAGGTACTGGTAGATGCCGGCCTCGTTGATGCCGGAGATGATGTCCTCGGTCTCGGTGTAGCCGGAGACGATGATGCG
>JAEHDO010000227.1 GCA_016880375.1 Betaproteobacteria bacterium
GCCTTCGCGCGCAAGCCGATCTTCGGCTATACCTCGATGGTGTACGCCATCGCCTCGATTGCGCTGATTTCCTTCATCGTCTGGGCGCACCACATGTACGTGGTCGGCATGCCGGTCGCCGGCCAGCTCTACTTCATGTACGCCACCATCCTGATCGCGGTGCCGACCGGGGTGAAGGTGTTCAACTGGGTGGCCACCATGTGGCGGGGGTCGATGACCTTCGAGACCCCGATGCTGTTCGCCCTGGGCTTCCTCTTCCTGTTCACCATCGGCGGTTTCACCGGCCTGGTGCTGTCCAACACGGCGATCGACGTGCAGCTGCAGGACACCTACTACGTGGTCGCCCATTTTCATTACGTGATGGTGGCGGGGGCGCTGTTCTCGGCCTTTGCGGCGGTGTACTACTGGCTGCCGAAATGGACCGGCCACATGTACGACGAGACGCTGGGCCAGTGGCATTTCTGGACATCCATCGTCTCCTTCAACCTCGCCTTCTTCCCGCAGCACTTCCTTGGATTGGCCGGCATGCCGCGCCGCATCCCGGACTATGCCCTGCAGTTCGTCGACTTCAACCAGGTGTCGACGATTGGCGCGTTCGGCTTCGGCCTCAGCCAGCTGCTGTTCCTGTATGTGGTGCTGAAAGCCATTCGCGGCGGCGAGAAGGCGGCGGCCAAGCCCTGGGAGGGTGCGACCGGCCTCGAGTGGACCGTGCCTTCTCCGGCGCCCTACCATACCTTCGAGGAGCCGCCGGTGCTGGCCGAGGCCAGGGGGCACGCATGACCACGACGCTGCAGGAAAAGAGCCGCAGAACGGCGCTGCTCCTCGCCTTGGTGGCGGCGGCGATGTTCGCCGGCTTCGTTCTGCGCTACTGGCTGTTCAAATGAGCGCGAACCGGAAAGCCGACAACCGTCGCGTCCTCGTCAGGCTGCTGATGGTGGCCGGGCTCATGTTCGGCTTCGGCTATGCCATGGTGCCGATGTACCAGAAGTTCTGCGAGTTCACCGGCATCAACAACCTGCTCAATCCGGACGATGCACTGCGCAACACCCAGGTTGATACCAGCCGCAAGGTGACCGTGGAGTTCGATGCCAATCTGCATGGATTGCCGTGGAGCTTCAAGCCGGGCCAGACCAGCGTTTCGGTGCATCCGGGCGAACTGGTGCATGTAGTCTACCGGGTCAGCAATACGCGCAACCATCCGGTCACCGGACAGGCGATCCCGAGCTACGGCCCGCAGCTGGCGGCGGCGCATTTCAGGAAATTGGAGTGCTTCTGCTTTGCGCGGCAGACGCTGGGGCCGGGCGAGTCGCGGGAAATGCCGGTCGTCTTCGTCATCGATCCGGCACTGCCGGAGGACGTGAATACGATCACCCTTTCATACACCTTCTTCGAGGTCGCCGGAGCGGTAGCCGAGCCGGTGCAACAGCAATCCAGGCCGGGCGCATGAATAGTGGAGCCATGATGAGCGAGCGCAGAGCGGGGCCGTTGCAGGTGCTGAGAACGGTGCTGTCGGCCCTGTTCGGCGTGCGGCACCGCGAGATGCACGAGGAGGATTCCGCAGGTCTGCGGCCGGGCCAGGTGATCGTCGCCGGGATAGTCGTCGTGGCGGCGTTCGTCCTGTCAATCGTGGCCTTTGTGCAACTTGTCGCGACAAAGTAGAAAACACAACGACTTGGAGGTAGTCATGAATCAGCAGGCATCCCGCTATTTCGTTCCGGACCCCTCGCACCTGCCGCTGGTGGGATCCTCCGCCCTGTTCCTGCTGGCATCAGGGGCCGTGCTCTGGATGAACAAGTTCGCCGTCGGCCCCTATGTCGTCCTGGCCGGCTTCGCCGTGCTGCTGTTCATGCTGTTCGGCTGGTTCGGCCGGGTCATCGGCGAATCCGAGGGTGGCAAGTACAACAGGCAGGTCGATGTCTCGTTCCGCTGGGGCATGAGCTGGTTCATCTTTTCGGAAGTGATGTTCTTCGCCGCCTTCTTTGGTGCCCTGTTCTATGTCCGTGTGCTGTCCGTGCCGGATCTGGCGAGCGCCGAGCAGCAGCTCCTGTGGCCCGGCTTCACTGCGAACTGGCCGAGCGCCGGACCGAAGTTCGCCGAGCAGTTCACGCCGATGGGCGCCATGGGCATTCCGCTCATCAACACCTTGTTGTTGTTGTCCTCCGGCGCCACCCTGACCTGGGCGCACTGGGGCCTGGTCGCCGGCAAGCGCGGTCAGTTGAAGCTCGGCCTGATGTTCACCATCGCCCTGGGCCTGCTCTTCCTCAGCCTGCAGGTCTATGAGTACGTGCATGCCTACCAGGAACTCAATCTCAAGCTGACGACGGGTGTCTACGGCTCGACCTTCTTCATGCTCACCGGTTTCCATGGCCTGCACGTGACGATCGGTGCGACCATGCTGCTGGTGATCCTCTTCCGCGTCCTGGCCGGGCACTTCAAGCCCGATCATCATTTCGCCTTCGAGGCAGTGGCGTGGTACTGGCATTTCGTCGACGTGGTCTGGCTGTTCCTCTTCGTCGTGGTGTACTGGTTGTAGGGAATTGCCCGAGGGGGGCATGATGCCGCCCAGTTGAAAAGACGCGCCGCACTTTGTGCGGCGCATTTTTTATAGCCTGTCGCTGATCAGGCCGGAATAGTAGCCTGCCGCCAGCAGGACGAAGAGCATGATGGACAATCCGACGCGCACGGCGAGCGCCTTGACCATGCGTGTGCGGTCGCGGCCCTGGTCGCGGAACAGGAACACCAGCGCCGAAGCCAGGCTGGCGACGATGGCGACGAGAAGCAGGATGACGACGATGCGCATGACCGGAATTTCCCTTTTCGGGGCAGTCTAGCTTAACGCTACCGCTAGTGCCATAGACCACACGCTTGAATATTCAATTCCACCTTCGCCCTGTTTCGCTGCTCGCGGCGTTGGCCTGTGCCGCCGTCGCGGTCGCGATCGGCAATTTCCAGCGCAACCGCGCCGAGCAGAAGCAGGTCGCCTTTGAGCGTATTGAAAGCGCCAGACATGACGCCCCGATTCAGGTGGGGGGGTCGCCGGTCGATGCTGCCTTGCTCGACCAGCATCCGGCCGTTGCTCGCGGGCGCTGGCTGGCGGACAAAAGCATCCTTGTCGACAACAAGGTTCATAACGGTATCGCCGGCTATCATGTCATCACCCCATTGCGCATCGAAGGAGCGGGAATCTGCATTCTGGTGAATCGCGGCTGGATTGCCGCGTCGCGGCTGCGCTCCGAACTCCCTGTGCTGCCGCCGGTTGCGGAGACAACAGTGGAAGTGAAAGGCATCGCACGCATGCCGCCTGCCAAAGCATACGAGTTGGCGCCGGAGATTGCAGTAGGCATGGTCTGGCAGAACCTGATGCTGGAGCGCTTTCGGGCATGGTCGGGGCTGGAGTTGCAGCCGGTCGTCCTTATGCAAACCGATGCGGCAGACGATGGACTCGTGCGGGATTGGCTGCCGGCGAATAGCGGTGCGTTGAAGCATTGGGGGTTCGCACTGCTGTGGTATCTGGCTGCCGCAGCCGCGGCGATTGCTGCAGCTGTTTTTTCTGTGGAGCGCAGGAAACATGAAGCATAAGCAGAAACTCATTGTGCTCGGCGTCGGGCTGGTGAGCGCCTTTCCGATCGTGGCCGCGCTGTTTTTCTACTACTTCTCGCCGCCAGAAGCCCGCATGAACCACGGCGACCTGTTGCAACCGGCGCCCTTGCCGGCGCAACCTTTTGCCCTGCTCACTGGCGGAGAGTTCCGCTTCGAGCAAATGAAGGGTAAATGGCTGCTGCTGCAGGTTGACTCCGGCAACTGCGAGGCGCGCTGCCGGGGAAAGCTGTATGCCATGCGCCAGATCCGGCTGGCGCAGGGGAAGGACATGGTGCGCCTGGAGCGTGTCTGGCTGGTCTCGGACGAAAGCCGTCCGCCACCCGAATTGCTGACGGAGTATGAGGGCACCTTGGTCGTGCGTGCGACAGGAAGCGAAGTGCTGGCCGCGTTTGCTGCGCCCGCCGACCGCACCGCCCACCTCTATGTGGTCGACCCGCGGGGAAACCTGATGATGCGCTTCCCGGAAAATCCGGATCCGACCCGCATGATCAAGGACCTGCAGCGCCTGCTGCGTCCGTCGCGCATTGGCGCTGGCTAAGTGCTCTAAACCTTATTCAATCAAGGTTTATTCCCGGGGCCCGCCGTGGTAAATTCCGACCTTTGAACCGGCGGGCAACCGCCAGCCAGGGGCTTGCATGAAGGCTTTACCCTCTCCGGAGCAAACACTGGGGTACCGCTTGTACCAGTATTTCCAGTTGACCAAGCCGCGGGTGGTTTCTCTCATCGTATTCTGCGCCGTCATCGGCATGTTCCTCGCGGTGCCGGGGGCGGTGCCCCCTGTGGTTCTGGTCGCGGCCACCACTGGCATCGCCCTGATCGCGGGTGCCGCGGCGGCAGTGAATTGCCTGATCGAACAGAGGATCGATGCCGTCATGGCCCGCACGCGCGGCCGCCCGCTGCCGCGCGGCGAGGTCAACTCCCGGCAGACGCTGTTATTTTCCGGCGTGATCGGCGGCATCGGCCTTTCTCTGCTGTACTGGTTCGTCAACCCGCTGACCATGTGGCTGACCCTGGCGACCTTCGTCGGCTACGCCATCATCTACACCATCTTTCTCAAGCCGGCGACGCCGCAGAATATCGTGATCGGCGGCGCTTCCGGTGCCATGCCGCCGATATTGGGCTGGGCCGCCGTGACGGGCGAAGTGACTTCCGAAGCCCTGTTGCTGTTCCTCATCATCTTCGTGTGGACGCCGCCACATTTCTGGTCGCTGGCGCTCTATCGCACCAAGGAATACGCCAAGGTGGGCATGCCCATGCTGCCGGTGACGCACGGCCCGGAGTACACCCGCCTGCAGATCCTCCTCTATACCATTCTCCTTTTTGGCGTCACCCTTCTCCCTTATGTAATCCGCATGAGCGGCCTGATTTATCTCGTCAGCGCCGTGGCGCTGGGCGGGGTGTTTCTGGCCTACGCGGTCGGAATGTACCGGGCCTACAGCGACAAGCTGGCGCACAAGACCTTCCGCTACTCCATCTGGTACCTGGCCGCGCTGTTTGCCGCCCTGCTGGTGGATCACTATTTCAGGTTCTGGTGATGGTGAGGCGGTTTTTCCTGTTGCTGGCGCTGCTGACGGCCGGCTGCGATACCCAGCCGCAATTCGGCAATACGGATATCAGTGCCGCGGGCTACGCGAATGATTTTGCCCTCACCGATCACACCGGCAAGCCCCGCACCATGGCGGATTTCCGCGGACGGGCTGTGGTCATCTTCTTTGGCTATACGCAGTGCCCGGACGTTTGCCCCACTACCATGACCGGCATGGCGGAAGCCATGAGGCTGCTTGGCGGGGATTCGGAGAAGGTGCAGGTGCTCTTCGTCACGGTCGACCCGGAGCGGGATACGCCGGAACTTCTTGCGCAATACGTGCCGATGTTCAATCCGGGCTTCCTCGGGCTGTATGCCGATGCGGAGACGATTGCCAGGACAGCGCAGGAGTTCCGCGTCTTTTACAAGAAGCAGCCGGGCAGTACGCCGACCACCTACACGGTGGACCATAGCGCCGGCAGCTACGTCTACGACCCGCAGGGCAAGCTGCGGCTCTACATCAAGCATGGCGAGAAACCTGAAGTGATCGCCAAGGACCTCAAGCTCCTCGTCGCCGGAAAGTAGGCATCGTTTGCATAAACGAAAAGGCCGTTGCGGGTCCGCAACGGCCTTTGGTTTTTTCGGCTTGTTCAGGCGGCGTGTGCCAGCATCCCCTTCATTCTTTGCATGGCCTTGGCCTCGATCTGGCGAATCCGTTCCGCGGAGACGCCGTACTCCTCGGCCAGTTCGTGCAGCGTTGCCGCGTCACCCTCGGCCAGCCAGCGCCGCTCGATGATGCGGCGGCTGCGCGCATCGAGATTCGCCAGCGCCTGCTTCAGACCTTCGTCCTGCAGGCGTTCCATTTCGCGGTTGGCCAGTGCTTCGGAGGGCTCTTCGGCCGGATCGGCCAGGTAGGCGATGGGCGCGAAGGACTCATCATCGTCCTCGGCGCCGCCCTCCATGGCGATGTCGCGGCCGGTCAGGCGCGTTTCCATCTCGCGCACTTCCTCCGGCTTTACGCCGAGCTGCTTCGCCATGGCGCCGACTTCCATGCCGCTCATGGTGTTCAGGCCCTGCTTGAGGCTCCGCAGGTTGAAGAACAGCTTCCGTTGTGCCTTGGTGGTGGCGATCTTCACCAGCCGCCAGTTGCGCAGGATGTATTCATGGATTTCCGCCTTGATCCAGTGGATGGCGAAGGACACCAGCCTGACGCCCCGCTCGGGATCGTAGCGCTTGACCGCCTTCATGAGGCCAACGTTGCCTTCCTGGATCAGGTCGGCGTGGGGCAGGCCGTAGCCCAGATAGCCACGCGCCACCGACACCACCAGACGCAGATGCGAAAGCACCAATCCGCGCGCTGCTTCGATGTCGTCATCCCGGCGGAACCGCCGCGCCAAATCCAATTCTTCCGCTTCACTAAGAAGAGGGAAGCGATTGGCGGCCTGGATATAACTTTCCAGGTTGCCGAGGGCAACGGGTACAGCGGGCAGATTCAAGACATGCGTCATAGGATTCAACCTCCTGAATACATTTTAGCACTCCAGTAAATAGAGTGCTAATCGAGGGGGAAGTTCCCTTGGAAGGTTGCTTCTAACTTGTTGTTTTGTAAATCAGTCCTGCAGATGGCGGGAAAGCGAAAGCCAGGCGCCGGCCCAGCCGAGCAGGGCGGCCAGGCCGAAGAGCAGGGCGGAATCGGCAAGGGGCAGGATGTGCAGCGAAAACTCGATGCCGTAGAGGGAAGCCAGTTCCGCAACCGGGCCGCGCAGCAGGAGAGTGGCGATGAGAACGGTGCCCCAGGCCACCAGGCCGCCGGCCAATCCCTGCAGGGCACCGAAATAATAGAACGGTCGGCGGATGAAGGCGTCGGTGGCGCCGAGCAGGCGGCTCACTTCGATCTCCTCCTGCTGCGTCAGGATCTGCAGGCGGATGGTGTTGAATGTGACGGCCACCAGGGCTACGCCGAGCACTACCGCCAGCAGGGTGACTGCCAGCCGGGCTAGCCGGAGCAGGGCATCGAGTTTGCTTACCCAGGCGGAATCCAGCTGCACGTGCTCGACGCGCGGGTATTTCGCGAACTCGGCGCGCATCGCCTCCAGTGCCGCAGGCGACTCGTTGCGCGGCACCACGACGAAAGCGTCGGGGAAGGGGTTGCGCGGCAGGCTCTCGATCACTTCGCCGAGCCCCTCGCTTTCCTTGAACCGGCGCAGGGTTTCCTCGCGCGGCACCATGCGCACCTCGCGCGTCTGCGGATGCTTTCTCAGCAGCGACTCGATCTCGGCGACCTCCTTTTTTGCCGCGTCGAGCGCCATGAATACGGAGATCTGCGGCGTGGCGGCGACGCGCTGCGCCAGGCGCAGGAAATTGGCGAGCAGCATCTCTCCGCCGGCGGGCAGACCCAGCGCGATGCCGAGGACCAGTGCGCCGAGCAGGGTGTTGAGCGGTGTGGCAGAAAGCCGGCGGAATGCCTGCGCCGCTGCCTGACGGTGATGCAGCAGCCAGCCCTTCATGGCAGCAATCTCCCATGGGAAAGCGTGATGCGCCGGGTCATGAAGGGTGCGAACAGCGCCTCGTGGTGGGTTGCCACCAGCACCGTGACGCCGACCTGGTTGAAGGCATGGAACATGGCGGCGATGCCGCGCGCGGTGTCGTCGTCAAGATGGGCGGTCGGTTCGTCGGCGATGAGGATCGCGGGCCTAGCCACCACGGCGCGGGCGATGGCCAGGCGCTGCTGCTCGCCGCCGGAGAGCGCCACCGGCATCGCCTTCTCGCGGTCGAGCAGGCCGACCTTGTCGAGGGCGGCGCGCACGCGCCGGCCGGCGTCGCGCGTGGCCACACCGGCGATGGCCAGAGGCAGCATGACGTTGTCGAAGGCGCTGCGGTCGTAGAGCAGCTTCTGGTCCTGGAAGATCATGCCGAGGTTGCGGCGCAGATACGGCACGGCGGCGCGCTTGAGTGCGGCGACATTCTGGCCGTTTACGATGACCGAACCCTGCGTCGGCCGCTCGATGGCGGGGATCAGCTTGAGCAACGTGCTCTTGCCGGCACCGGAGTGGCCGGAGAGGATAACCATCTCGCCGGACTCGACGGTGAAAGTCAGTTCCCCCAGGGCGGCGATGCCGCCCGGGTAGCGCTTGCTGACCTGATCGAAACTGATCATGCCTTGCTGAAGAGCGCGTCGACGAATTCGCGCGCCGAGAAAGGCTGGAGGTCGTCGATGCCTTCGCCGACGCCGATGAAGCGCAAAGGCTTCGGTTGCTGCCGTGCGATGGCGGCGATGACGCCGCCCTTGGCGGTGCCGTCCAGCTTGGTGACGACGAGGCCGGTGATGCCGATGGCCGCATCGAAGGCCTTGACCTGCGCGAGTGCGTTCTGGCCGATGTTGGCGTCCAGCACCAGCAGCACCTCGTGCGGCGCGGTCGGTTCGGCCTTGGCGATGACGCGCCTGACCTTGGCGATTTCCTCCATCAGGTGCAGCTGGGTCGGCAGCCGTCCGGCGGTGTCGGCCAGCACCACGTCGATGCCGCGCGCCTTGGCGGCATTCACGGCGTCGAAGATGACGGCGGCCGCGTCGCCCGATTCCTGGGCGATGACGGCAATGCCGTTCCTTTCCCCCCACACCGCCAGCTGTTCGCGCGCGGCGGCGCGGAAGGTGTCGCCGGCGGCGAGCAGGACGGACCGGCCCTGCGCCTGAAAGTGCTTTGCGAGCTTGCCGATGGAGGTCGTCTTGCCTGAGCCGTTCACGCCGGCGATCATGATGATGAAGGGCTGGTGCGCGGAGAGGTCGAGCGGCTGCTCCAGCGGCGCGAGCAATTTCAGCAGGATGTCGCTCAGCGCGTGCTGCAGCTGTTCGCCCGTTTCCAGCTTCTCGCGCCTGACGGCGGATTTCAGCTCGTCGAGCAGGTATTGCGTTGCCTCGACGCCGACGTCGGCCATGAGCAGGGTGGTTTCCAGCTCCTCCAGCATTTCCTCGTCGA
>JAEHDO010000228.1 GCA_016880375.1 Betaproteobacteria bacterium
GTCAGCTCCATGTAGCCGGCCATGGCCTGGATCACCGGGTCGTAGCCCGGCGCGTCGGGGTAGTCCGGCCCCATCGCCGAGATGCCGGCCCAGATGAGGTCGGGCTTGGCGGCGGACAGCGTCTCGTAGTCGATGCCGAGCTGCTTGTAGCGGCGCGGCACGGTGTTGCAGCAGAAGACGTCGACGTCGAGTTCGACGAGCAGCTTGCGCAGGAGCGCCTGGCCTTGCGGGTCCTTCAGGTTGAGGGCGATGGCCTCCTTGCCGACGTTGGGGGCGATGAAGTAAGTGCGGCGGTCGTCGTCGAGCACCTTGCCGCCGATGTAGCGGTTCGGATCGCCCGGCAGGCCGTCGCCGGCGGGCGTCGACTCGATGCGGATGACGCGCCAGCCGAGCTGGGCGAATCGCAGCGTGGCATAGGGCAGGGACAGCGCCTGCTCCATCGAGAGGACGGTGCGGCGCTTCATGCGGCAACCTTCTCCTTCGCCGCGTGCAGGGCACGATAGACCTTTTCCGGCGTAAACGGCAGCGCCATGATCCTTACGCCGGTGGCGTTGTGGATGGCGTTGGCGGTGGCGGCGGCGATGCAGATCGCCGGCGCTTCGCCGACGCCCTTGGCGCCCTGCGGGCCTTCGCCGTCCATGGTCTCGATGAAGCGCACGTCCATCTCGGGGATTTCCGGCGCGGTGACCAGCTTGTAGTCGCGGAAGCCGGGGTTCCTCACCACGCCGTTCTCGACCATCAGTTCCTCGGTGAGCGCGTAGCCCTGGCCCATGACGATGCCGCCCTCGATCTGGCCCTCGAGGCCGAGGCGATTGAGGATGCGGCCGACGTCGTGGGCGCCGGTGACCTTGAGCAGGCGCACGATGCCGGTGTCGGTATCCACCTCGACCTCGACCACCTGCGTCGCCCAGGCGTAGGCGGCGGAGACGTCGCCCTTGAAGTGCTTGTCCTGGTGCTTGCTCGGCGGCTCGTAGTAGAAGGAGGTCATCACCAGTTCGGCCTTGTCGCTGAAGTGCAGCTGGCGCAACAGCTTGGACAGCGTCATGACCACCTTGCCGCTCTTCGTTTCGACGATGTGGCTGCCGCGCAGGTCGAGCGCCTCCGGATCCAGGTCGGCCATCTTGCCGGCGGCGGCGAGGATCTTGCTGCGCGCCTTCTTCGCCGCGCCGATGGCCGAATTGCCGGCAATGAAGGTGGTGCGCGAGGCGTGCACGCCGACGTCCCACGGGGTGATCTCGGTGTCGTTGTTGATGACGCGCACGGCGGAGAGCGGCAGCCCCAGCTCTTCGCAGACGAGTTGCGCCAGCACCGTCTCCGAGCCCTGGCCGATTTCGGAGGCGCCGGTGATCAGCGTTACCGAGCCGAAGTCGTCCATCTTGAGGATGGTGCCGCAACCGTCGGAGGGGTAGATCTTGGCGCCGCCGCCGACGTGCAGCATGGAGGCCATGCCGACGCCGCGCTTGAAACGGCCGGGCTTCGCCTTGTCGGCTTCGTTGGCCTTGAACTTGGCGGAAAATCCGCTCGCCTCGGCGGCGGTGGTCAGGCAGTCCTTGAAGCCGCAGCTCTTGAAGTGCATGCCCTGCGGCGTCACCTCGCCGGGGTCCTGGGCGTTCTTCAGGCGGAAGGCGAGCGGATCCATGCCGATCGCCGCGGCCATCATGTCCATGTGCTGCTCGACGGCGAAGGTGGCCTGCAGGTTGCCGTAGCCGCGGAAGGAGCCGGCGTAGGGATTGTTCGTATA
>JAEHDO010000229.1 GCA_016880375.1 Betaproteobacteria bacterium
AGCGTTAGTTTTTGTTTGTCGCAATTTCTGACGCTCAACCGGCGTCCACTTGATCGGAAATTGCTCTGATGCGGATCGCGCTGTTCCAGATGACCGCCTTGCCGGGCGACGTCGAGTCGAACCTCGCCTTGATCGAGGACGCTATCATTCAGGCCGCCGAAGGGGGCGCCACGCTGCTGATCGCGCCGGAGCTGGCGACGGTCGGCTACGGTTCGGGCGACGCGATAACGGCGCGCGCCGAACCAGTAGACGGCGATCAGATCAAGGCGCTGGCGGAGATGGCGGCCCGGGAAGGCGTCGCCGTGATCGCCGGCTTTCCCGAGCGCGATGGCGGCCGCGTCTACAACAGCGCCGTGTTCACGGACGGCCGCAATGCGCCGGTGGCCTACCGCAAGTCGCAGCTTTACGGCGCTTATGAGCGGGCGATCTTCGCGGCCGGCGAGCCCGCCGCCGTCATGGCCTCGCATGGCGGCCTGCGGATCGGTATGCTGATCTGCTACGACGTCGAATTCCCGGAAAATGTCCGCCGCCTGGCGCTGGCCGGGGCCGACCTCGTCGCCGTGCCCACGGCCCTGCCGCGCGTGCCCGAGGCGGCGATCATCACGGAGCGGATGATTCCGGTGCGCGCCTTCGAGAACCAGATCTTCGTCGCCTACACCAACCATTCCGGCCGCGATGAGCTGTTCGCCTATGCCGGCCGCTCGCGCATCGCCGCGCCGGACGGGGCCAGCCTGACCACGGCCTCGGAAACCGACACCTGCGTGATCTTCGCCGAGATCGACCCGCCGAAATACGCCGCCTCCCGCGAGATCAACAGCTACCTGCGCGACCTGCGCCGCTGACACACGCCTCGGCCCGATGCACCGAATCCCTGCGAAGGAGCTTGTGAATTTATGGGCGATCCCAAGCGTCTCCACGGATGATGCGCAGCCCCCTCTCCCATGGGGCTACTGCATGCACACATCGTTGTTGAACGGTTCGACGACATCTGATTCCGTTGGCTTGATTCGACGGAGGCTTGCGGATGGCGATGGTGCTGGGGCGGTTTGGCGACCGCCGCCTGGAAAAAGGGGGGCCTATCTTCTGGCCCGTCTGGTGGAGAGCGGCGGGCGCAAGCTGCGCATCCGCCGGCTGGGCGGCAGCCGTGCGGGGGAGATGCGCCTGACGCGGTTTCTGCGCAACGATGCGGTGACGCCCGAGGAGATGCTGGCGGAAGCGGCGGAGCGCACGGCAGAGCGCTGCGCGGGGCGGCATGTGGTGGCGATCCAGGATACCACGGTGCTGCGCTCGGGCGGCGGCGGGGGCAGCTATCTGCACGCGGTGCTGGCGCTGGATGCCCAGGACGATGCCGTGCTGGGCCTGATCGATGGCCAGTTCCTGGAGCGCGGCAGCGGCCGCCGGGCCGGGCGGCGCCAGGCAGGCATCGAGGAGAAGGAGAGCTTTCGCTGGCTGGAGGGCGCGGACCAGGCGGCATCGGTGTGTGCCGGAGCGGCCTCGCTGACGGTGATCGCCGACCGCGAGAGTGACATCTTCGAGCTGTTCGCGCTGCGGCCGGAGCGGGCCGAGCTTGTGGTGCGAGCCGCGCATGACCGCGCCCTGGTGGATGGCGGCGCGCTGTTTGCCGCCATCGATGCCGAACCGGTGGCGGGGCGAGGCGAGTTGCGACTGGCGGCCAGGCCCGGGCGCAAGGCGCGCACGGCCAGCATGGAAGCCCGCTTCATGCCGGTGCACCTGGCCCGTCCCAAAAGCGGATCGCGCGGCGGCTTGCCGCAAGGCGTTGCCGTCACACTCGTCGACATCCGCGAGAGCGATCCGCCGCCGGGCGAGGCCGCCGTGCACTGGCGGCTTTTGACCACGCATGCGGTGGAGAGCCCGGACCAGGCCTGGGCGGTGGCCGACCTCTACCGGCGACGCTGGGCGATCGAGCAGCTGTTCCGCACGATGAAGACGCAAGGCTTCGACATCGAGGATGTGCGCATCGAAGAGGCCGCGCCGCGCAACCGGCTGGTGACGGCAGCCCTGATCGCGGCCGTGTGCATCCAACAACTCGTCCATGCCCGCGACGGCGGACCTGGACCGCTGCGGCCCTTGAGCGACGCCTTCGACCCACGGGACCAGGTCCTGCTCCAAGCCTGCTGCGCCAGCCTCGAAGGCAAGACCGAGCGGCAAAAGAACCCGCACCCGAAAGGAACGCTCGCTTATGCCGCCTGGGTCTGCGCGCGCCTGGGCGGCTGGACCGGCTATTACGGCAAGCCGGGCCCCATAGTCATGCTGGAGGGGTGGCTTGAGTTCCAAGCTATGAAACGCGGCGCAAATCTCCTCAATCCTCAACACAATGGCTCCAAGCACAATGTGTGAATCGAGTAGCCCCATGGGAGAGGGGGCCGCGCATCATGTGCGGAACTGCTTCGCGTCACCAATAAATTCACACGCTCCTTCGCGGGGACGACGGTAGAATATTGATATGTCACTTAAAACCGCAGCAGACTCGCCCGCATCACATGCGGCAGCTTGCGCACCTTTTCCAGCACCGCCGGCTGGATCGCCTCGTCGATGCCGAGCAGGGCGATGGCCTTGCCGCCGACCGACTCGCGGCCGAGATTGAACGTCGCGATGTTGACGCCGGCATCGCCGAGCAGCGTGCCGAGCGCGCCGATATGGCCCGGCTTGTCGGCATTCTCGGTGTAGAGCATGAACGGCGTCAGCTCGGCCTCGAAGTTGATCCGGTTCATCTGGATCAGGCGCGGGCGACCGTCGGAGAACACGGTGCCGGCGACGGAGCGCTCCTGCTTCTCGGTGCGCACCGAGACGCGCATATAAGTCTCATAGGCGCCTTCCTGGCCGCGCCGGACTTCCTCGATGCGGATGCCGCGCTGCTGGGCGATGACCGGCGCGCTGACCATGTTGACGTCCTGCAAGAGCGGGCGCAGCACGCCGTTGATCGCCGCCGAGGTCAGGGCGCGGGTGTTCAACTCGCCGATCTCGCCGGCATATTCGAGGCGGATCTGGCTGACGCCGCTTTCGACGAGCTGCCCTGCGAGCGAGCCGAGCAGGTCGGCGAGGCGGACGAAGGGTTGCAGGCGCGGCGCTTCCTCGGCCGTGATCGAGGGGAAGTTGACCGCGTTGGAGATCGCGCCCTTCAGCAGGTAGTCGGACATCTGCTCGGCGACCTGCACGGCGACATTCTCCTGCGCTTCGTTGGTCGAGGCGCCCAGATGCGGCGTGCAGATGACGCCGGCC
>JAEHDO010000002.1 GCA_016880375.1 Betaproteobacteria bacterium
AGCAGGATCACCGAGGCGATGCCGACGGCGATGCCCAGCGCCGTCAGCGCCGTGCGCAGCCGGTGCGCCTTGAGCGAGGCGAGGGTGAAGGCGATGAAGTCGCGGGTGATCATCGTTTTGACAGCGCCATCACCGGATCGAGCATCGCTGCGCGCTTCGCCGGCAGCACGGTGAACAGCACCGAGGTGACGATGGCGGTGAGCGGGGCGGCGAGGACGGCCCACCAGGGCGCAGTGAAGGGAATGTCGGGGAAGGCCTGGCCGATGGCGAGCTGGCCGAGCTTGCCGACAAGGAGGCCGAGCGCGGCGCCGCCCAGCGCCAGCATCACCGCCTCGGTGAAGAAGGCGGCGCGGATCTGCGCGCCGGTGGCGCCGATCGCCTTCAGCAGGCCGATCTCCTTGCGCCGCTGCGTCACGGCGATGAGCATGACGTTCATGACGAGGATGCCGGCCACGGCGAGGCTGATGGCGGCGATGCCGCCGACGGCCAGCGTCAGGGCGCGCAGGATGCGGTCGAAGGTCTCGAGCACGGCGTCCTGGGTGATCACCGTGACGTCGCGCTCGCCCTCGTGGCGCAGGCGGACGATCTCTTCGACGTCGGCCTTGGCGTAGGCAATCTGCTCGCGGCTCTTGGCCTCGACGAGGATGCGGAACAGCGACTCGGTGTTGAAGAGCGCCTGCGCCGCGGCGAGCGGGATGACGACGATCTCGTCGGTGTTGAAGCCGAGCGACTGGCCCTGCTTGGCGAGCACGCCGATGATGCGGAAGCGGCGGTCGCCGATGCGCAGCCACTCGCCCAGCGCCGGGCGGGCGCCGAACAGCTCGCTCGCCACGGTGGTGCCGATGACGCACACCGGCTGGCTGTGGCGCGGATCGCCGGGCGGCAGGAACAGGCCCTGCGCCATGTCCATCTGCCGCACCTGGATGAACTCGGCGGTGGTGCCGAGCACCGGCGTCTCGCGCGTGCGGCTGCCGACGCGCACGTCGCCGGCGCCGACGATGAGCGGGGCGAAGCGCAGGACCGCCGGGCTGCGCTTGAGCGAGAGGGCATCGTCGATGGTGAGGTCGCGCGGCGTCTTGCCGACCAGCACGCCGGGCATCCCGCCGGCGGTCTCGGAACGGCCGGGCAGGACGATGATGAGGTTGGTGCCGAGCGAGCCGAACTGGTTGACGACGTAGAGGCGCGCGCCCTCGCCGATGGAACTCACCGCCACCACAGCGGCGACGCCGATGCCCATGGCCAGCAGGATCAGCGCCGTGCGGGCACGGTAGCCGCCGAGCACCTGCCAGGCGAAGCGGAGGAGGTCGGCGAACCTCATCTCAGTCCTTCTTGTCCTCGACGATTTCGCCGTCGACCAGGCGGATGCGGCGGTGGGCGCGGGCGCCGATCTCCGGGTCGTGGGTGACGACGGCGACGGTGCCGCCCTCGTGGTGCACGCGCTCGAGCACCGCCATGACGTCCTGGCCGGTGTGGCGGTCGAGGTTGCCGGTCGGCTCGTCGGCGAGGATCAGCGTCGGCCCCATCGACATGGCGCGGGCGATGGCGACGCGCTGGCACTGGCCGCCGGAGAGCTGGTCGGGGCGGTGGCCGGCACGGTCCCCCAGGCCGTACTCGGCGAGCAGCCTGTCGAGGCGCGGGCGCCGCTCGGCCGGATCGATGCCGGCCAGCACCATCGGCAGCTCGATGGTCTGCGCGGCGGTGAGGCGCGGCACGAGGTGGAAGAACTGGAAGACGAAGCCGATGGCCTCGCGGCGCACGCGCGCCAGCTCGTCGTCGGGCAGGCCGGTGACGTCGTGGCCGTTCAGCTCGTAGCGGCCGGCGTTGGGCCGGTCGAGCAGGCCGAGGATGTTGAGCAGGGTGGACTTGCCCGAGCCGGACGGGCCCATGATGGAGAGGTACTCGCCCTGGGCGATGTCGAGGCTGACGCCGCGCAGGGCGTGCACTTCCTCGTCGCCGACGCGGAAGACGCGCTCGATGCCGGTGAGTCGGATCATTCGGAGCAGCCTTTCCCCTCTCCCCAGCCCTCTCCCCGCTGGGGAGAGGGGGCCGGGTTGCGCCCCTCGCCCGCTTGCGGGAGTGGGGCCGGGGGAGAGGGAGTCGGTTTGCTCCCCTCGCCCGCTTGCGGGAGAGGGGCCGGGGGAGAGGGAAATAAGCGGATCATTTCGCCTTGGCGGCGGGCTTTTCCTCGGCCGCCGCATGGGCGCCGGCCTTGACGCCGGCGCGCTCCAGCGACGTGACGACGCGGTCGCCGCGATTCACCCCGCTCTTCACCTCGGTGAATTCCCAGTTGCTCAGGCCGGGCTCGATCTTCCGCTCCTC
>JAEHDO010000230.1 GCA_016880375.1 Betaproteobacteria bacterium
ATCTGCACGTGCGAGGCGACGCCGAGGATGCGCGTGCGCAGCTCCTTCTGGAAGCCGTTCATCACCGACAGCACGACGATCAGCGCCGCCACGCCCAGCCCGATGCCGCACATCGAGATCAGCGAGATGAAGGAAATGAAGTGGTTGCGCCGCTTGGCGCGGGTGTAGCGCAGGCCGATGAAGAGTTCATACTGCATGCGCTATGTTAACATCCCTTGGATGGTTCATCTCGTCGTTCCCGGGCTGCTCTGGCCCAAGGACTCCATCCGTGACGTTACGCAAGGCCTCGAGCTGCCGGCGCTGGCCAGCCTGATCGGCCGCGGTCGCCTCGAACGCCGTCCTGCCCTGCCCTTCGAGTGCTGGCTTTGCGAAACCTTCGGCGTGCGGAACGACGAAAAGCCCTATGGCGCCCTGCGCCTGCTCGGCGAGGGCCGCGACCCCGGCGGCAATGCCTGGCTGTGCGCCGATCCGGCGTACCTGCGTTTTTCGCGCAACACGCTGGTCATCGACGCGGCGGGGCCGGGCCTCACCGCCGACGAGGCGGAACGGCTCGTCGGCGCGCTGAACGCCCACCTTGCCGAATTCGGCGAATTCATCGCCCCCGACCCGCAGCGCTGGTACCTGCGCCTTGCGCGCGCGCCGCGCATCGCCACGCACCCGCTTTCCGCGGTGACCGGCAGGACGATCGAGCCCTTCCTGCCGCAGGGCGAAGAGGCGCGCGACTGGCGCCGCCTGATCAACGAGGCGCAGGTGCTGCTGCACAACCATCCGCTCAACGCGGCGCGGGAAGCGGAAGGGCGCCCGATGGCGAACAGCCTGTGGCTCTGGGGCGCCGGCCCGCTCCAGACCGCTGCCGCCGCCCCGGCCACGCATGTCCATGCCGACCAGCCGCACCCCAAGGGTACTTCCTTCGGGGCGCTGGCGCTGGGCCTGGCGAAACTCGCCGGCGTGCCGGCAACGCCGCTGCCTGCGCGGGCCGAAGACGCCGTGCCGCACAGCCTGACTTTGCTCGAAGACCTGGCCGAGGCCGCCCAGGGCCTGGATGCCGCCGCCTGGCGCAGCGGCCTGAGGGAACTCGAAGCGCGCTGGTTCGCGCCGGCGCTGTCTGCCCTGAAGGGGCGTCAACTGCACGGCCTGCGCCTGACCGCCCTCGGCGACGACGCCATCGTGGAGATCGCGATCGGCGCCAGCGACCTGTGGCAGTTCTGGCGGCGGCCGAAAACATTGGCCGATCTTCTGACATGACGCGCATCGTCACCCGCCGCACGCCGCAGGCCGCGCGCGAGCGCCTTGAATACGCCGGCGTGCATCCGCTGCTGGCGCGCCTTTACGCGGCGCGCGGCATCGGCCGGGCGGAGGAGCTCGACACCTCGCTCGCCGCCCTGCTCGATCCGGCACAGATGAAGGGCGCCGCCGAGGCGGCCCGGCTCCTCGCCGACGCCATCGCGACAAAGCGGCGCCTGCTCATCGTCGCCGACTACGACTGCGACGGCGCCACCGCCTGCGCGGTGGGCATGCGCGCGCTCTCCGCCTTCGGCGCCGACATCTCGTATCTCGTGCCCAACCGCTTCGACTACGGCTACGGCCTGACGCCGGAAGTCGTGCGCCTGGCTTCCGGGAGAAAGCCCGACGTGATCATCACCGTCGACAACGGCATCGCCAGCGTCGAGGGCGTCGCCGAGGCGAAGCGGCTCGGCATCGCCACCTTGATCACCGACCACCACCTGCCCGGCGACGAACTGCCGGCGGCCGACTGCATCGTCAACCCGAACCAGCCTGGCTGCGGCTTCCCGAGCAAGGCCATCGCCGGCGTCGGCGTGATGTTCTACGTCATGCTGGCGCTGCGGGCGGAGCTGCGCAAGCGCGGCGCGTTTTCCGTCAGCCCCGAACCGAACCTCGCCGCGCTGCTCGACCTGGTCGCCCTCGGCACGGTGGCCGACGTGGTGAAGCTCGACCGCAACAACCGCATCCTCGTCGCCCAGGGCCTCGCCCGCATCCGCCAGGGCAAGACACAGCCCGGCCTGCGCGCCCTCTTCCGCGTCGCCGGACGCGAGGCGGAACGCGCCAGCACATTCGACCTCGGCTTCGCGCTGGGGCCGCGCCTGAACGCCGCCGGGCGGCTCGCCGACATGTCGCTCGGCATCGAGTGCCTCGTCACCGACGACCTCGGCCAGGCGCTCAACATCGCGCAGCAGCTCGACCGGCTGAACCGCGAGCGGCGCACGATCGAGACGGACATGCAGGACCAGGCCCTGGTCCTGCTGGAGGGCATCGAAGCCGCCGAGCGCGCCAGCCTCGCCCTCTACGACCCCGCCTGGCACCAGGGCGTCGTCGGCATCCTCGCCTCGCGCGTCAAGGACAAGCTGCACCGCCCGGTGATCGCCTTCGCCCGCGGCAACGACGGCGAGCTGAAAGGTTCCGGCCGCTCGATTCCGGGACTCCATTTGCGCGACGCCCTCGACCTCGTCTCGAAGCGTGCGCCCGGCCTGCTGCTGCGCTTCGGCGGCCACGCCGCCGCGGCGGGACTGACTTTGCGCGAGGAGAACCTGGGGAATTTCGAGACGCTGTTCGAGGAGGTCGTGCGCGGCCTCGTCAGCCCCGCCGATCTGACGCGCACCCTCGAGACCGACGGCCCGCTGGAAGCCGGCCGGATGTCGCTCGAATCGGCGCGCATGCTGGAAGGCGAAATCTGGGGCCAGGGTTTCCCCGCGCCGGTGTTCAGCGACGAGTTCGAGGTCGAGAAGCAGCGCATCCTCAAGGACCGTCACCTCAAGCTCAC
>JAEHDO010000231.1 GCA_016880375.1 Betaproteobacteria bacterium
ACATCATCATCAACGATCGCCGCGCCTCGCGCACCCACGCCAGGATCGAGCGCCGGCGCGACAAGTTCGTGCTGATCGACCAGAGCACCAACGGCACCTATGTCACCTTCCACGGCGAAGCCGAGTTCGCCCTCAAGCGCGAGGAGGTGATCCTGCGCAGCAAAGGCAGCATCAGCTTCGGCCACGCCTTCGACGCCGGCGGGGAGGTCGTCGAGTTCAAGGCCGGCTGAACGCCGGCAGGCAGGCAAGCGAAAAGGCCCCGTCGCGGGGCCTTTGTGTTTCTAGATGCTGATTCTCTTCAGCGTCTCGGGGTTCTTCACCACCGCTTCGCGCCGCGAGGCCGGCGCCTCGATCAGCGCCGCCGGCGGCAGGGTGTCGAGGCGCGAGAGGACGGCGGCCTCCTTGCAGCCGGCTTCCAGAATGACGGTGACCTCGCTGCCGCTGCCCGGACCGACATTGAAGCATTGCTTGCCGAGCTTGTGGTTGAGCGGCTTGAGGATGCCCGCCTGCACCAGTTCGGCCGGGTTGGCCAGGCCGCCGGACAGCTCCAGGTCGAAGACGGCGTCGCTCGCGCTGCTCGAGGCCAGGCTGGCGGCCAGCACGCCGTGCAGGCCGTTCAGTTCATGCATCACCCTCTGCGCGGTGTCCTTGCTCGGCAGCCCCTGCAGCCTGAGGCGCACCTTCTGGCCGCTGAAGTGGAAATGCGAGAGGAAGAAGCCCTTGGAGAATTCCTCGCCGATCAGCTTGCCGATGTCGCGCAGCGCCTCGTCCTCCGTCGCCCAGCTGGTCTTCTCCGGGATCTGGGTGTTGTAGTAGATTTCCTCGCCGCTTTTCTTGTCGGTGGCCTTCACCGTCCACGAGGTCAGCACGAATTTCTCGACGGTGATGCCGGAGGCGGCGAGCTTGGCCGAGAGCTTCCTGAACTTCGCTTCGCCGCTGACGGCGAAGTCGGCGCCGCCCTTGCCGTCCTTCGCCATGTCGTCGTTCCACAGGCGGAAGCCGAAGGACTGGACGCGCTCCTTGAGGATGTTCTCGGCCACCGGCGAGCGCTGCGCCGGCGCCGCGGGATCGGCCTCGGCGCTCTTGGCGGTGATCGCCACCGAGATCTTCGGATCGCCGTTGTTGCGGATGAACTCGACGCGTTCCTGCTGCGACATCTGGTTGAGCGACTTCTGCACGTCGCGCACGCGCACCGTGGCGCGGGTGGCGAGCGACATCAGGCCGTCCTTGCCCAGTTGCGGCGGCTGCTCCTCCAGCACCGCCTGGATGAACTCGCCGCTGCGCACGAGCAGCTTGTCGCGCACCAGCGCATAGTGCTTGCTGAGGGAGCCCTGCTCGACATACAGGCCGAGGGCCTTCTCGATGAGTTGCCGCCGGGCGTCCTCGCGCAGGTCGGCGTTGAGCAGGCCCTTGTCATTCTGGTAGCGCGGGTCGGACGGATCGGCCAGGCCGAGGGCGCTGATGACCATGACGCCGCCGCCGTTTGCCGGCGCCGCTGCCGTGGCCGGCGCTTCGCCCTGGGCGGCGCCGCTTGCGGCGGGTGGCGGCGTGCTGCCCTTGCCCATGAAGACCCAGGCGGCGGCGCCGAGGCCGATCACGGCGACACCGGCGACGATGGCCACGGCCAGCCCGGGCGTGGACTTGCTTGCCGGTGCCGCAGCCGCAGCCGCCGGGGCGGGTTTTGCTGCGGCGGCCGGCCTTGCCGTGGCAAGGGTCGGCTCGGCCGCGCTGACCAGCGTTGCCTCGGCATCGTTGACCAGGGTGGCGTCGCCATCTTCCGGCACGGCCTGGCCGGCTGCCGCCCGCTTCAGGGCGTCGGCGAATTCGCGA
>JAEHDO010000232.1 GCA_016880375.1 Betaproteobacteria bacterium
AGCCGGCGCAGCACATTTCGCGCGGCGCACCGTCGATGGTGACCGGGAAAGTCAGTCCCTGCGGGACGGGGAGGCCGCAGTGGTAGCAGGATTGTTCGGCCAGGGGCATAAGATCGTCATTCCCGCGAGTGCGGGAATCCAGTTTAGCCCCTGATCCGGATCCCCGCCCGAGAGGGAATGAACAAGGCCTGCGGCCTTATCACTTCGGCTGCATGCGGATCGCGCCGTCGAGCCGGATCACTTCGCCGTTGAGCATCTCGTTCTGGATGATGTGCAGCGCCAGCGCGGCATACTCGGCCGGCTTGCCCAGTCGCGGCGGGAAGGGCACCATCCTGCCCAGTGCATCCTGTACCTCCTGCGGCATGCCCAGCAGCATCGGCGTCTCGAAGATGCCCGGGGCGATGGTCATGACGCGAATGCCGGAGCGCGACAGGTCGCGCGCGATCGGCAGCGTCATGCCGACCACGCCGCCCTTCGAGGCGGAATAGGCGGCCTGGCCGATCTGGCCGTCGAAGGCCGCCACCGAGGCGGTGTTGACGATCACGCCGCGCTCGCCCGCCGCATTCGGCTGGCCGCGGCTCATGGCCTCCGCCGCCAGGCGAATCATGTTGAAGGTGCCGACCAGGTTGATGTTGATGACGCGGGCGAAGCTGGCCAGCTGGTGCGGGCCTTCCTTGCCGAGCGTCTTCTCGCCGATGGCGATGCCGGCGCAGTTGACCAGGCCGTTGAGTCCGCCGAAGGCGCTCACGGCAAGCTCCACCGCGGCCTTCGCGCTGGCCTCGGACGACACGTCGCACTCGGCGAAGCGCGCGCCGGCGCCCAGTTCCTTCGCCAGCGCCTCGCCGGCCGGCTTGTTGAGGTCGGCCACGACCACCTTGCCGCCCTGCGCCGCCAGCGCCCGCGCCGTGCCGGCCCCCAGACCGGATGCGCCGCCGGTCACGATGAATACGCTGTCCCTGATCTGCATGCCGACCTCCGGATCAAAAAGAAATGGCTTGCATGGGGCAAGCCATTGAATATCTGGTGCTGTTGAGAGGAGTCGAACCTCCGACCTACTGATTACGAATCAGTTGCTCTACCAACTGAGCTACAACAGCACGGGGTGCGGATTATAAACGAGCGGCGTGGGCCGGGCAAACGCTACCGCGGGCAGGTAATATGTCACGGGCCGAATACCGTTCATCCGGAGCTGGCAGCGTTTTATCGGCTCGGGCTGGCCTAGCCCGTTTGCCCCCGCCTAAGATGCGATTGTCAAAAGGAGCACTCCATGCGCAACCAACGCGGCTTCACCCTCATCGAGGTCATGATCGTCGTGGCGATTGTCGCCATCCTGGCGGCCGTTGCCCTGCCGATCTATACGGACTACATCACGCGCAGCCGTCTGCCCGAGGCACAAGGCAACCTGTCGACCGGACGCGTCCGGGCGGAGCAATGGTTCCAGGATCAGCGCACCTACGCCGGCCTGCCCTGCCCTGGCGCCACGAAATACTGGGCCTATGCCTGCAACGGCGATGCAAATACCTACAGCATCACCGCCACCGGGCAGGATGCCATGGCCGGCTTCGTCTTCACCATCGACCAGACCAATACGCGCCAGACGACCGGAACGCGCGCAGGCTGGGCGCCCACCTCGGGCCTGCCGGTCA
>JAEHDO010000233.1 GCA_016880375.1 Betaproteobacteria bacterium
CCGAGGGTATCGATGGTGGCCGAGGAATCCGCAATGCCGTATTCGCCGAACAGCACGTCGCCCATCATGAAGCCGACCACCTTGCCGCCGACCTCGGCCACGACCGAGGCGTTGACGTTGTGCTCGTTGTCCAGCGCCATGGCCAGCTTGCGCTGGTAGTATTCGCGCCGCTCCTGGCCGGTGATGAGCTTGTCGATCGCCACCACTGCCTCGAGATCATTCTTGCGGATCATCCGCACGGTCACCTGCACTGCCATCGTATTCTCCTTGCGCCGTATTGGTTAAAACAGCTCGTCGTCGGCCTTCCTGCCGCCGCTTCCCTTGCGAATGTACACGTCGCCGTATACCTGTCCTATCTCCGCCCCCGCCGTAAAGCAGGAATTGCAGCCGTCGCCGGACTCATCGAGATGCTCGACGACATGCACTTCATAGCCAAGCTGACGGTAATTCTCGACGATTTCGGAAAGCCTGGGCTCGCCGATCGTTGTTTGCTTGATCCAGCCTTCGGCGAACAGATCGGCTTCCTTGCCGCCTTTCACCAGCTTCAGCGGTATCCGAATCACCGCATGCCTACCAGGAATGCTTGATGGCCCCCGGCGTGCAGGCCGTGGAACAGGGCAGGCTGGTATAGCCGCCGGCGGGCTTGCAGCCGGTGCAGTCAAAGGCCAGCGTGCGCCGGAAGGACTGCTTCACCGCCGCCACCTCGTCATCGTAGTCGTCGGTGATGATCTCGAACATGCCTTTCGGACAACCCGTCAGGCAGGCGCGCCCGGCCGTGCAACTCGTGCACTTGTCCGTGTCGATGCTGATGTAGTACTCGCCCGAGCCGTCCTTGTAGCCGTAGTTCGCGATCATATCGTTCCCCTTTCCGTCGTGAATCCCTTGGCTCCGGTCCGCTCAGTGGGAGAGGGGTACTTTGCGGACCGGAGCTTCGGGATCGTGGCAACCGCCCTCAGGCGGCCTTCGCCGATGCGCCCTGCTTCTGCATCAGCGTGTAGCCGAACAGCGCTGCGCCTAGGGCGCCAGCGATCTGGCTGTCGTACTTGGTCTCCGCAGCCTTGGTGCCAAGCAGCTTCTCGATGCGCTTGACCACGCCGGGGTTCTTGGCAATGCCGCCGGTGATGAAGAAGTCGTTCTCCACGCCGATGCGCTCGATCAGCGACACGACGCGCTCCGCCATGGCCTGGCAGTAGGCGGCAATCACCTTGTTCTTCGAATAGCCGGCCTTGAGCAGGCCCAGCGCCTCGGACTTGGCGAACACCACGCAGGTCGAGGACACGGCTTCCGGTTCCTCGTCCACCTCGAAGGAACGCGGGCCCAGTTCGGCGATCGGAATCTGCATCAGGTCGGCAATCACCTCCATGCCGCGGCCGGTGCCGGCGGCGCACTTGTCGTTCATGAGGAAGTTGGTGACCTTGCCCTTTTCGTCGCAATGGATGGCCTTGCAGTCCTGGCCGCCCATGTCGAGGATGGTGCGGATGGTGTTGCCGCCCATGTAGTTGGCGCCGCGCGCATGGCAGGCGATCTCGGTGATGGCCTTGTGGGCGAACGGCACGTTGACGCGCCCGTAGCCCGTGCCGATGACGTAGGTCACATCCTCCAGCTTCATGCCGGACTTCTCCAGCACGCCGTTGATGGCGTTGGTGGCCGAATCCGGACTGTTGTTGCCGGTGCGCATGCTGTTGAAGCCGTACAGTTCGCCGTCGACGCAGATCACTGCCTGCGAGCTGACCGAGCCGACATCGATGCCGGCGGTGATGATCTTGGCGTCGCGCCAGTTCTTCGATTCGTCGATCCAGCAGTTCTCCTGCCAGCGCCAGTATTCCTTCTTTTCTCCAGCGGTCATGGTTCTCTCCTTTCCGATTGATCGGCTAGTGTTCAGGCGTCGCCGTCGGCCGCGATGAGCGCGGCGCCCAGGGCGCTGATATATTCCGGCATGTCCGGCAGGTGCACCTTGTCGACGCCCAGCGCTCCCTTCAGGGACTGGACGAACCCCGGGTTGTGCACCATGCCGCCGATCAGGATCACTTCGTCCTCGATGCCGACGCGGCGCACCATCGCGCAGACACGGCTGGCCACCGCATCCAGCACCGCCTTGGCGATGTCTTCCTTGGGCGTGGCCGAGTGGATCAGCGATACCACTTCGGATTCGGCGAATACCGTGCATTGGGCATTCATCGGAATGGTCCGGTCCGAGCGCAGGCTCGCCTCGCCGAAATCCTTCAGGCTCAATTGCAGGGCGCGCGACATGGACTCGGCGAAGGCACCCGCGCCGGCGGCGCATTTCTCGTTGCCGGCGAAGTCCACCACCTTGCCTTCGGCGTTGGCCTTGACGCCACGGCCTTCCTCGGCGCCGACATCGACCACGGTCTTGGCCGTCGGACACATGAACACCGCGCCGCGCGCGCCGGCGCCCACCTCGGTCACATCGGAGGTGGCGAACTTGACCTGCTTGCGTCCCGCCCCCGTGGCGACGACCTTCGTCACCTGGTCGCGCGAAATCCCGGCGCCCTTCAGGGCGTCCTCGAAGGCCTTGTCGGCGGCCTGGTCGGCATCCAGGTCTTCCGGAAACATGATGTGCTTGCCCTTGACGCCCCAACGCAGTTGAGGCGCCCCGTCCACCTTCAGCTCCTCCAGAAACACCACCTTGACGGTGCGGGAGCCCATGTCGATGCCAGCGGTAATCATCTTTTTCTCCTTGCGTTGATCAGGCGTGCGCGAAATCGCGCTTGAGTCCGAG
>JAEHDO010000031.1 GCA_016880375.1 Betaproteobacteria bacterium
AAGCCCAGGATGCGCGATAGCAGCGTCATGCTGCTGACCGTGGCGAGGGCCTTGAGCAGATTCATGACGCTATGGTATCGACTTTGGCAGCCTCTCGTGCTTCTTGCAATCTGGCTGGAAAGGGCCTAAAATGCGCCCCTTTTCCAAGCCTTAGCAGATTTCACATGGCCAATACCACACAAGCCCGCAAGCGTGCCCGTCAGGCGATCAAGCGCCGCGCGCGCAATTTCAGCCAGCGCTCAGAACTGCGCACTGCCATCAAGAGCGTGCGCAAGGCGATAGCAGCAGGCGACAAGGCGGCCGCCCAGAAAGTCCTCAGCGAGTCGATGGGCACCATCGACAGCATTGCCGACAAGAAGGTCATTCACAAGAACAAGGCTGCTCGCCACAAGAGCCGCCTGTCTGCCGCCATCAAGGCGTTGTAAGACCCAGCAAATCTCTGCTAATGAATGGCGACCGGTTCCGGTCGCCATTTCTTTTTCGGGCACCCCTAATCGTCGGACTTGGCGTCCGGACGACCCGTGTTGATCACCTGTAGTGCGTTGTCCCTGGCGAAGCTGGCGAGGAAGTTGTAGGCCATCGATTCGACATCATAGAGGCGGGCGGCGACATAGACGCATTTCTCGCCGAGGTGCAGGCCCGGCCTCACGTAGGGGGAGTAGCTCATGCGATGGTCGGCGCCGAAGGCCGACATGATGCCGCACAGGCGTTCCGCCCAGTCGCTGGGTCGGAATTTCTTTCCATCCAGTGTCAAGCCGACGATGATGAAATTTTCTGGGTGCTTCTCTGACATGGAGCCTGGCGGTTGGTGAACTAAAGGCGCCCGACGCGTAGCGTTTTACATACCGGCACGCGGTGGCGCTTACCGGGAAGAAGCCTCGATTTTATCAGTCCCCCCTTCCCTTATGCATGTATCAGTCGATTCGAATGCCTGTGAATTAATTGTGAGTTATGCTGAAAAAATAGGCAGCGTGGTGAATTACAAGCAAAATTAAGGCTCTAGCTTGTATTTTTAGGAATGGGTGCATATACTTTTAAAATCCCATTGACCCATATAGGGTTTACATGCAGGCGCCACTACTCACTAAATATGGTTTTCGGATCAGAACGCGGGTTGGGCTTGTTGTGGATAACCTGTTGATACCTGGTCGCGATGCGGCCGAGGCAGAGCGCAAGTTGCGCCAGATTTACCGCGACTGCGAAATCCTCGGCAGGAGTTGCCAGCAGCCCGCCGCCAAGGCAGGCCCTGCCAGCTACGAAGACGTGATTGCCTTGATCACGCGCTGAAAATAGGTCAAAGAAAACCTTTAGACGCCAACTCGTCCGCAAGGGCAGAATAATCCTGCGCACCGCGCGATGAGGCAGCGTGGCGGAAGATGTCCCGGTTGCAGGCCGGTGCTTCCGCAATTGCGACATTCTCCGAGATCACTGTCTCGCACACCTCCTCACCAAACTGATCGGTGAGGCGTTTCTGGATTTCGAAACACATGTTGCGGCGCCTGTCGAAGCGGGTCAGCAAATAGCGGCGCTCGACGCGGCGTTTGAGCACCGGTTCGAGTGCCTGCAAGGTGCGCTCAACCTGCAGGGCGCCGCGCAGGGCCAGGAAATCGGATGAGATTGGCACTAGCAGGCGGTCGGCGGCGAATACCGCATTGAGCGACAGCACCCCGAGGAAGGGGCAGCAATCGATTACCACGCTGCGCTCGTCTTGGTCGGTGCCAAGTTCGTTGAGTCCCTGGTTGAGACGGTTGAGGATGGTCGGCCCCTTGCCGAAGACCGAGTCGACCTTGATGAGTTCGGCATGGGCCGGGATCAGGCGGCCGATACCCTCCCAGCCGACCTCCAGTTCGACCAGCGGGCGCCCGCCCTGGTAAAAGGCAAAGATGCTGTCGGATACATCGCCCAGGGCCTGGCCGTGCACCGCCGACAGGTGCGCCTGCGGGTCGAGGTCGACCAGAAGAAGCCGCTGCTCCCGCCGCGCCATGGCGGCGGCGAGATTGAGCGCGGTCGTTGTCTTTCCGACCCCGCCTTTCTGGTTGAAAACGGCGATGCGAGCCATGGTGGCCAGTATATACAAGCGGGACTTTTTCACTTAATATGCATCCGTGAGCAAGGCGGCGCGAGCCGCCTTTCGCTTTTTGCAGTGGATATTCGCTGTCACGATTGCCGTCACGATCATGTCGCACCTGATGAACACCTATGCCCGGTTGCCCGTGGCTTTCACGCACGGACAGGGCGCCAAAGTCTTCGACGAGGCCGGCCGCAGCTATCTGGACGCGCTGGCGGGCATCGCTGTCTCCACGCTGGGCCACGCTCATCCGCGTCTCGTCAAGGCCATTGCCGACCAGGCCGGCCGCATCCTGCACACCTCGAACATCTACCGCATCCGCGAGCAGGAACAGCTCGGCGATCGCCTGGCTGCGCTGTCGGGCATGGACGAGGTGTTTCTCTGCAACTCCGGTTGCGAGGCCAACGAGGCAGCCATCAAGCTGGCGCGCATGTTCGGCCACCAGAAAGGCATCGACTCTCCCGCCATTGTCGTCATGGAGAAGGCCTTCCACGGCCGTACGCTGGCCACGCTGTCCGCCACCGGCAACCGCAAGGTGCAGGCCGGTTTCGAGCCTTTGGTGAGCGGGTTTGTGCGCGTGCCCTTCGACGACCTCGCGGCCGTCGAGAGCATTGCTGCCAACAACGTCGTCGCCGTCCTGCTCGAGCCGATCCAGGGCGAGGGCGGCATCAACGTCGCGCATCCGGAATACCTGCAGGGCCTGCGCCGCATCTGTGACGAGCGCGGCTGGCTGCTGATGTTCGACGAGATCCAGTGCGGCCTCGGCCGCACTGGCTACTGGTTCGCCTGCCAGCACGCCGGCGTCAAGCCGGATGTAATGACCCTGGCCAAGGGCCTCGGCTCGGGCGTGCCGATCGGCGCCTGCCTGGCGACCGGTCCCGCCGCAGGCGTGTTCAAGCCGGGCAACCACGGCTCCACCTTCGGCGGCAACCCGCTCGCCTGCACGGCAGCGCTGACCACCCTCTCGGTGATCGAGGAGGGGGGGCTGCTCAAGCGCGCTGCCGCACTCGGCGAGAAACTGCGCGCCGACTTCGCCAGGGCGCTGGAAGGACAGGCCGGCATCGTCACCATTCGCGGCGACGGTCTCATGATCGGCATCGAACTGGATCGCCCCTGCGGCGAACTGGTGACACGGGCACTGGAGCGCGGCCTGCTCATCAACGTTACGGCGGAGAAGGTGGTCCGGCTGCTGCCGGCACTCGTCTTCACTGACAAGGACGCGCAGGAGCTGGTTTCCATCCTGTCTACGCTGATTCGCGAATTTCTGGCCTGAGGACGGTCCGCCATGGCCGCACCGAAGCATTTCTTGCAGCTGAAGGATTTTTCCCGCGACGAGCTGGAACACGTCTTCGCCCGCACGCGCTGGATCAAGGACCAGTTCAAGCGCTACGAACCGTATCACCCGCTGTTCGACCGCACGCTGGTGATGATCTTCGAGAAGCAGAGCACGCGCACGCGGCTTTCCTTCGAGGCCGGCATGCACCAGCTCGGCGGCTCGGCGATCTTCCTCAGCACGCGCGACTCGCAGCTTGGCCGCGGCGAGCCGGTGGAGGACGCTGCCCAGGTGATCTCGCGCATGTGCGACATCGTCATGATCCGCACCTTCGAACAGGACATAATCGAGCGCTTCGCGCGGCATTCGCGCGTGCCCGTGATCAACGGCCTGACCAACGAGTACCATCCCTGCCAGATCCTTGCCGACATCTATACCTTCATCGAGCACCGCGGCGCGATCGAAGGGAGGACGGTGGCCTGGATCGGCGACTCCAACAACGTCTGCAACACCTGGCTGCAGGCCGCGGAAGTGTTCGGCTTCAACGTGCATGTGTCGACGCCGCCCGGCTACGAGGTCGAGCCGGAGCGAGCAGGCCTCTACGGCACCGACCACTATGAAGAATTTGCCGATCCGATGGAGGCCGTGCGCGGCGCCGACCTCGTTACCACCGACGTGTGGACCTCGATGGGCTTCGAGGCGGAGAACGAGGCGCGCCGTCGCGACTTCGAGGACTGGCAGGTGGATGCCGAGATGATGCGGCAGGCGAAACCCAACGCCCTGTTCATGCACTGCCTGCCCGCGCATCGCGGCGAGGAAGTGGCCGCCGAGGTCATCGACGGCCGGCAGAGCGTTGTATGGGACGAGGCCGAGAACCGGCTGCATACCCAGAAGGCGCTGATGGAGTATCTGCTCCTGGGCCGAGTCAATCCCTGAAACATAGAAAAGCAAACATGAGCAAAGCGAAGAAGACATCCTCCGGCGTCAAGAAGGTCGTGCTCGCCTA
>JAEHDO010000234.1 GCA_016880375.1 Betaproteobacteria bacterium
GGCGAGACGGCGCACATGCAGAAGGACGGCAAGGACGTGCTGGTGGTGCACACCGCCTGCCCGTGGATGGATTCCTTCCGCGCCGCCGACCTGCCGAACCAGTGCGGCGAGGGCTGCGACCGCTGGTTCCAGGTCACGGCGAAGACCATATCACCGAAGGTGCGCGTGGTCACGGAAAGTCAGCTTCCGCGGGGCGGCGCCACCTGCACGCGGCGCTTCACGCTGGCCGCCTGAGCGATCAAAAGGAGAATCGAGGAAAATGTTTCTGAAAGACAAGGTCGCAATCGTCACCGGCGCCGGACAGGGCATCGGCGCCGCCATCGCGCAGGCCTACGCCCGCGAGGGCGCCAGGGTCGCCGTGGTCGACATGAACGCCAAGGCCGCCGACGAGGTCGCCGCCGCCATTCGCCAGGCCGGCGGCGAGGCCGGAGGATTCGCCTGCAACGTCGCCGAGCGCGCTTCGGTGGATAAAATGGTTGCCGACGTCACGGCGCAATGGGGCCGCGTCGACATCCTGGTAAACAACGCCGGCATCACGCGCACCGCCATGCTGCACAAGATGACGCAGGAGCAGTGGCAGCAGGTCATCGACGTGCACATGAACGGCAGCTTCTACTGCCTGCAGGCGGTGGTGAACGGCATGATCGAGCGCAAGTCGGGCCGCATCATCAACGTCACCTCGACGGCGGGCCTGCTCGGCACCATCGGCCAGATCAACTACAGCGCCGCCAAGGCCGCCATCGCCGGCATGACCAAGTCGGCGGCGAAGGAACTCGGCCGCCACGGCATCACCGTGAACGCCATCGCCCCGGGCGCGGCCACCCCGATGACCGAGGTGATCCGCACCGACGACCGCTTCAAGGACAAGTACCTCGAGCGCATCCCGCTCGGGCGCTGGGCCGAACCGAACGAAGTCGCGCCGGCCTTCGTCTTCCTCGCCTCCGGCTGGGCGAGCTACATCACCGGACAGATCCTCGCCGTCGACGGCGGACTGACTATTCGCTAATTTTTTATCTGGAAACGACCATGAACAAACCGCACGACAAGCAAAAGGCCGCCTTCAAGTGGGACGATCCCCTCCTCCTCGACCTGCAGCTCTCCGAGGAAGAGCGCATGGTGCGCGACACCGCCTACCAGTACTGCCAGGACAAGCTGCTGCCGCGCATCCAGGACGCCTTCCGCAACGAGAAGACCGATCCGTCGATCTTCCGCGAGATGGGCGAACTGGGCCTGCTCGGGCCCACCATCCCGGCCGAATACGGCGGCGCCGGCCTCAACTACGTCTGCTACGGCCTCATCGCCCGCGAGGTCGAGCGCGTCGACTCCGGCTACCGCTCGATGATGAGCGTGCAGTCCTCGCTGGTCATGGTGCCGATCAATGAATTCGGCACCGAGGCGCAGAAGCAGAAGTACCTGCCCAAGCTCGCCACCGGCGAGTGGATCGGCTGCTTCGGCCTGACCGAGCCGAACCACGGCTCCGACCCCGGCAGCATGGTCACCCGCGCCAAGCAGGTGAAGGGCGGCTATTCGCTCTCCGGCTCGAAGATGTGGATTTCCAATTCACCCATCGCCGACGTCTTCGTGGTGTGGGCGAAGACCGAGGACAACGTGATCCGCGGCTTCATCCTCGAGAAGGGCTGGAAGGGCCTCTCCGCCCCCGCCATCCACGGCAAGGTGGGATTGCGCGCCTCCATCACCGGCGAGATCGTCATGGACGAGGTGTTCGTGCCGGAAGAGAACCTGATGCCTGGCGTGCAGGGGCTGAAGGGCCCGTTCACCTGCCTCAACTCGGCGCGCTACGGCATCGCCTGGGGCGCGCTCGGCGCCGCCGAGGA
>JAEHDO010000235.1 GCA_016880375.1 Betaproteobacteria bacterium
CCGCCCATGGTGGTGCCGTGGCCGCCGATGAACTTGGTGGCGGAATGCACGACGATGTCGGCGCCGTGCTCGATGGGGCGGCACAGATACGGCGAGGCGAAGGTGTTGTCGACCACCAGCGGCAGGCCGGCCTCGTGCGCGACGGCCGCCACGGCGGCGATGTCGAGCACGTTGCCGCGCGGGTTGCCGATGGTCTCGGCGTAGAGGCACTTCGTCTTCGGCGTGATGGCGCGGCGGAAATTCTCCGGCTCGTCGGGATCGACGAAGGTCGTCTCGATGCCGAGCTTGCGGAAGTTGAAGTCGAGCTGCGAGTAGGTGCCGCCGTAGAGGGTGCTGGCCGAGACGATGTGGTCGCCGGCCTCGCACAGCGTCAGCAGCGCCACCATCTGCGCCGATTGTCCCGTGGCCGCGGCGAGCGCGGCGCGGCCGCCCTCGAGCGCGGCGACGCGCTCCTCCAGCACCGCCACCGTCGGATTCGAGATGCGCGAGTAGACGTTGCCGAAGGTCTGCAGGTTGAACAGGCTGGCGGCGTGGTCGGCGGAGTCGAAGACGAAGGAGGTGGTCTGGTAGATCGGCACCGCCCGCGCGCCGGTGGCGGCGTCGGGCTGGCTGCCGGCGTGCAGGCACAAGGTTTCGAAGCCGTATTTCCTGTCGGGCATGGCGATTGCCGGATTCCGTCTCGGCCACCATTATGCCAGCCCGGCACAAAAACGAAGTTTCAGTCAAGGCCAACGCCGGGAATCGGCGTCAAGCCATGCGGCCGAAAAAAAACGGGCGCCCTCGCGGCGCCCGGAACGGGGAGGAGAAGGACCTACTTCTGGAAGGAAGCGGTGCGGGGACGCGCGGAATCCAGCCCGACCAGTTCGGGACGCTTGGATTCGTCCGGGGGCACGGACGGGGCGGCCTGTTCCGAGGCAAGCGAGCGCACGTCACCGGAGACCTCGCCGCCCTCCTCGATGACGATCTTGCCGTAGCGGATCTTGCCGGAGACCTGCCCGGTGGCATGCACCACCAGCTTCTTGCGCGCCAGCAGGTCGCCCTCGAAGCGGCCGTGGATCTCGGCCACGTCGATGACGACTCGGCCGGAGAAGGTGCCCTGCTCGGCAATCTGGATGGACTGGCTGTCGAGCACGGCCTCGACCCGGCCTTCGACGACGAGGGTGCCGCAATCGCTGATCTCGGCGCCCTTGAGCTTGATGTCGGGCCCGACGATGAGGCGGCTGCCCTGGATCGTGTCGGGCTTGGCCTCGGCCTTCGCGGCCGCAGGGGCCGGCGCAGGTTGCGACGGCAGCGCGGTGGCGGGCGCGACGGACTCGCCGGGCCTGCGGGCGGCCGGTGCGCCGGGCCGCTGCTGGGGCTGGGGTTGGGGATCGTTGTGTTTGCCGAAAAGTTGCATCTTGTCGAGCATAGTGACTCCTTGTTTGAAATGACACGCTGTGCTGCAGGGCCGCTTAGGCATGCGGCACCGGACATAGGCAAGCGCCATGCCCGTTCGTGTTTTTGCAGGCAGATCAGTCGCCTGCCTGCGCCGTCCGGCGTCGAGGCGATGCATGGGAGATGAATTCCGTCGTCCCGGGACGACGCAAATCCGCGCCGCCGCAACGAAGCCTTGCGCGGCAAGGACTTGGCGTGTCGTCGCAAGCCGACTATGCGCTATGCTTGCGCTTCGCGGGTGCGCAGCGGCGGAAGATCGAACACGGGCGCCCGCGCCGGGAACCCTTCCCGGAACGGAGGAGAAGGCATGCGAACCTACAAGAGCGACGTCGTCGTCATCGGCGGCGGCCTGGCGGGCATCTGCGCCGCGCTGGAGCTGCTGGATGCCGGCCGCAGCGTCACGATCCTCGACCGCGACGGCGAGGAGAACTTCGGCGGCCTGGCGAAGGAGAGCTTCGGCGGCATCTTCGTCGTCGGCAGCCGCGAGCAGAAGCGCGCCGGCATCGAGGATTCCCCCGCGCGGGCATTTGCCGACTGGTGCAGCTTCGCCGAATTCGGCGCGGCGGACCATTGGCCGCGGCGCTGGGCCGAGGCCTACACGGAACGCTGCCACGACGAGGTCTACCTCTGGCTCAAGGCGAACGGCATCGGCTTCTTCCCGGTGCCGCACTGGATCGAGCGCGGGCTGCACACCCCGGGCAATTCGGTGGCGCGCTTCCACATCGTCTGGGGCACCGGCCGCGAGCTGGCGCTGCAGCTCATCGCGCGGCTGCGCAACCACGCCAATGCGGCGAAGCTGGCCGTGCATTTCGCTCACCGCGTCGAAGGCTTCACCTCCCTGATGGGCGGCATCAGCGGCTGCTGCGGCGCGCTGGAAGACGGCGGCGAGCCCTTCGAGGCCTTTGGCGAGGCCGTCGTCGTCGCTTCAGGCGGAATCAACGGCAGCCTGGAGAAGGTGCGGCAGCACTGGCACGCCGACTGGCGCACGCCGCCGCAGACGATTCTCAACGGCTCGCACCGCTTCGCCGACGGCCTGCTGCACGACGCCGTCGGCCGCGCCGGCGGCAACCTCACCCACCTCGACAAGATGTGGGACTACGCCGCCGGCGTGCGCCACTGGCAGCCGAGGAAGCCGAACCACGGCCTCTCCGTCGTGCCGCCGCGCTCGGCGCTGTGGGTGGACTGGCGCGGCCAGCGTTTCGCCCCGCCGCTGGTGACCGGCTTCGACACGCGCGACCTGGTCAGCCGCGTCTGCGCCACCGAGCGGCAGTATTCCTGGCAGATCCTCAATCGGAAAATTGCGCTGAAGGAGCTGGCGATCTCCGGCGCCGAGTTCAACCCCTCGATCCGCGACAAGAAGCGGCTGGCCTTCCTGCGCGACCTGCTCGTCGGCAACCGCTGGCTGGTCGACACGCTGGTCGAAAAATGCGA
>JAEHDO010000236.1 GCA_016880375.1 Betaproteobacteria bacterium
CCGAGGTCGCCGCTGGCGTCGGCCCAGTCGTCCCAGATGGAGACGCCGTTTTCCTTGAGGTAGCGGATGTTGGTGTCGCCCTGCAGGAACCACAGCAGTTCGTGGATGATGGATTTCGTGTGCAGCTTCTTGGTGGTGAGCAGCGGAAAGCCCTGCGCCAGGTCGAAGCGCATCTGCCAGCCGAAGACGGAGAGCGTGCCGGTGCCGGTGCGGTCGCTTTTCTTGTGCCCGTGTTCGAGCACGTGGCGCATCAGGTCGAGGTATTGCTGCATGAGGGAGGCTTGTCCGGGCGAGGCTATAATCGGTGTCGATTCTAAAGGAAACGAAGATGCTGGCCAAACTGACCCAAACCGCTGCGCCGCTTGGCGCCACGGCCCTCGAACGGGCCACCCACGCCGTGCTGGTGCTGCCTTTTGCGAAAAAACTCGAGGGCCTGCGCGACGTGCCGGCCCTCGACCGGCTGCGGGCCGCCCTGAAGCGCCGCGACATGAAGGCCGGTGAACTGGCCAAGACGCCGGTTACCGTCAACCTTGCCGCCGGCGGCCTGTGCAGCTTCGTCATGCTTGACGGCGGCAAGAGCGCCTTCGAGCGGCAGAGTGTGTTGCGCCGGGCGATGGCGCCGCTCATGGAAGAGCAGCCGCGCGAGCTGGTGCTGGCGCTGTTCGGCAGCGCCGAGGTGCGGCGCGAAAACGCACGCGAGGTGCTCTACGTGGCCTGGCTGAACGGGGCGCGCCTGCCGACGCGCCGGAAGAAGCCCGCGCCCCGGCCGCTGGCGAAGATTCATCTTTACGGCGCACACGATCCTGCCGGTTTCGCAGAGATTGCTGCGGTGGCCGGGGCCAATACGCTCGCCAGAACGCTGACCGCCTTGCCGCCCAACGAACTCACGCCGGCCGGCTACCGCCAGCGCCTGCGCCAGATCGCGCGTGGCCGCAGATGGCAATTCGAGGAATTCGACATGCAGCGCCTGCGCCGGCTGGGCGCAGGCGCCTTCGTCGCCGTCGCCCAGGGCAGCGCGCCGGAGGACGCTGCCATCGTGCACCTTGCCTGGCGGCCGAAAAAACCGCAGGGCCGGCTGGCCCTGGTCGGCAAGGGCATCTGTTTCGATACCGGCGGCCACAACCTCAAGCCGGCGAAGTACATGGCCGGCATGCACGAGGACATGAACGGCTCCGCCGTGGCGCTCGGCCTCATGCAGGCCCTGATCGAGCGCAACATGCCGCTGGCCATCGATGCCTGGCTGCCGATCGCGCAGAACCATCTTTCGCCGGAAGCCTACAAGCAGAACGACATCGTCACGGCGCTCGACGGCACCACCATCGAGGTGGTGCATACCGATGCCGAGGGCCGCATGGTGCTGGCCGATACGCTGACGCTGGCGAGTCGCGGCGGCAAGGCGGGCAGGGCGCCCGCCGTTCCGGATCTGGTCATCGATTTCGCCACGCTTACGGGCAGCATGGGCTATGCGCTGGGCAGCCGCTACTCGGGCGTGTTCGCCACCTCGTCGGAACTGGCGCGGTTGGCGGTGGCGGCGGGCGAGGCGAGCGGCGAGCGCGTCTGTGTCTTCCCGCTCGACGCCGACTACGAGGCTGGACTGGAGAGCAAGATGGCCGACATCAAGCAATGCACCCTCGATGGCGAGGCCGACCACATACTCGCCGCACGCTTTCTCAAGCGCTTTACCAACGATCTGGCCTGGGTGCACATGGACCTGTCGGCCTCGAGCTGCAGCGGCGGGCTGGGCGCGGTGGGAACCGACCTTACCGGTTTCGGCGTTGCCTGGGGAGTGGAGTTCGTCGAACAATGGCTGGCGGTGCATGCCGCCTCGCCTGCGCCGCGCCGATGATGGCAGCCAGAAGCAGGCCGCGGATGACTTTGCTCCCGGCATACGCTATTCTTTAAGCGCGAAACGTCCTGCGGGTACGGTTTTCCGCCGGCAACCCTCCAGGCATTCCCACAGGGCGCATACACATACATATCATGCTCGGACTGTTTTCTGCGAAATCCGGCCATCCGCTTGCCGATGCCAAGGAAGCCAAGCGCGTCCTCGGCGAACTCTCGATGCGCGACGCCGCCATGGCCCTGGACGAGGTATCCGGTTGGCTCGAATCGGTCGCCGGCGATGAAATCCTCAATCTCTCCGAGCGGCTGGCCCTGGTTTTCCAGCTTGACGAGGCGGTCCAGACGCATGCGCGCAAGCTGGGCCGCGACTACCTGACCTCACCGCGACTCGGCCGCCAGCAGGAATACAAGCTGTGGCAGGCCAATCACGACTTCTGGGCACAACTGGGCAGCGCCTACGACAGTTGTCTGGCCCGCTACCGGACACAGGAAAAGGGCAGCGAGGCGATCAAGTCCGATGTGCCGCTGCTCATCGTCCGCATGTTGCGCGCCTTTTCGGCACAGTTGAAATGGGACCAGTTTCGCTACGGGCCGATCAATGCCGAACTCTGGCAGCGCATGGGCCGCGCCTATCTCTTCGCCGAGCAGGGCAAGTTTTCCCGTCAGGCCCTTACGCCCTATCCGAATGTGCCCGGCGAGAGCACGGTGGAACTTGAATACCTGAAGGCGCTGGTGTTCCAGGCCTCCAGCATGGACAGCCTGCTGCCGCTGGAGATCGAGATTGCCGAGCGCTTCATTGCGCATTTCCTGCCGCAGTTCTTGTTTACCGCCGAGGCGCGTCCGGAGAATGTGTATTGGGTGGATGCCGACAAGCCGGCGCCGCCGAAGCGGCTCGCCGTCCTGCCGCAAATGTCGCCCAGCCTGCGCTTTTTCAGCGCAGGCGCGGCGCTGGCCAAGCTGGAAGGCATGCTGCGGCAGGTGGAGCGCGGCGAGGTGCCGGCAGAAGTAAACCTGGGCGCCCAATATTCGGCGCGAATCGTGCTTCCGGTTCTCAAGCACATGGTCATGTACTGGGCACCGAAGCCGCCGATGCGCTCGCACGACCGTCATCGCGTCAAATCCCGGCTGACCGTGGTGAATGGCCTGGACGCCATCCATGCCCGCCTGTCGAACAGAGGCGGCGAAGAAAGCGAAGCCTGGGTTGTCGATGATGTCAGCCTTGGCGGCATGGGGGCGCAGGTGCCGCTCTCAGCCTCGGACTGGGTGCGCATCGGCGCACTGCTCGGCATGCAGCCGGAAGGCGGCAGCAACTGGCTGGTCGGCGTCGTCCGGCGCTTCAGCCGAGAAACCCCGACACAGGGCTCGGTCGGCATCGAAACCCTGTCGAAATCTCCGCAGTCCATCGTCGGCGACCTGGGCGGGATGGACTGCAACGCCATCCTGCTCGATACCCTGCACACGGGAGATACGGCCAGGGTGATCCTGCCGAGCGCTGCCTTCGAGCCGGCCATCCCGCTGGTGTTTGCCTGGCAGGGCCGCTCGGCGCGGCTCGATCCGATCGAGCAGCTCGAGACCGGCGTCGACTTCGACCTCGGGCTCTACCGCGTCGCGCCGCCGAGTTGAACCCTACTTCGGCCGTATCGCCGACTTCGGCCGGAAGGCCTTGATCACCGCTTCGTTCGTCTCGATGTACGGCCCGCCGATGAGGTCGATGCAATAGGGCACTGCCGCGAAAATTCCGTCGAGGGTTTCCTTGATGGCCTTGGGCTGCCCGGGCAGATTCAGGATCAGCGTTTTTCCCCGCACCACGCCGACCTGGCGCGAGAGGATGGCGGTGGGTACGTACTTCAGACTTACCTGCCGCATTTGTTCGCCGTAGCCGGGCAGCACCTTGTGCGCCACCGCGAGGGTGGCTTCCGGCGTCACGTCGCGCGGCGCCGGGCCGGTGCCGCCGGTGGTCATGACCAGATGGCAGCCCAGCGTGTCGGCGAGTTCGATCAGGGTCTGCTCGATCACCGGCTGCTCGTCCGGAATGAGCCGGTTTTCCATGCGCCAGGGCGAGGCCAGCGCGGCGCCGAACCACTCGCGCAGGGCGGGGATGCCCTGGTCCTCGTACACACCCCCGGAAGCGCGGTCGGAGATCGACACCAGGCCGATCAGCAGTTCGTCACTCATCGTCGATCTCCCGCAGCAGACGGAACAGTTCGCGGAAACTCTTCGGCGGCTTGCCGGCCTCGCGCTCGTGCAGGGCGCCGCGGCGCAGCTGCCTGAGGCGCGTGATGTCGGCGCCGGGGTGTGCCGCGCCGATTTCCGTCAATACCGTTTCATCCTCCAGCAACCGCTCGCGCAGACGCTCCAGGCGGTGCTGCCGGGCCGTCTCGATGGCGGAGGCGCCGTTGGCGGCATCCAGCGCCTCGCGGATCGGCGCCGGATCGACGTCCCGCATCAGGCGGCCGATGTACTGCAGCTGGCGGCGGCGCGCCTCGTGCCGGGTGAGCCGCTGCGCTTCGCGGATCGCGGCGCGCAGGTCCTCCGGCATCTCGATGCGGCCGAGACGCTCCGGCGGGAGTTCGACCAGCGCCGCCCCCATTTCCTGCAGGGCGTGCATGTCGCGTTTCCTTTGCGACTTGCTCGGGCGTTCCGCCGCGTCGGGGTTGTCCAGATCTTCCAGAGTCCTCATGTTGGTATGATTATATCTTTGCCTCTTCCTCTTCCGCGATGTCTTCCCCCGATTTCAGCTTCCCGCAGGACACATTGAGCCAGATGGCGCAGGACATCCTCGAGCATGCCAGGTCGCGCGGCGCCAGCGCCTGCGAGGCCGATGTTTCAGAGGGTTTCGGCCAGTCGGTGGCCGTGCGCCTGGGCGAGGTCGAGACCATCGAGTACAACCGCGACAAGGGCGTCGGCGTCACCGTCTATCTCGGCCAGCGGCGCGGTTATGCCTCGACCTCGGATTTCTCGACCGCCGCCCTGCGTGCGGCGGTCGACGCGGCATTGTCGATCGCGCGCTTCACCGCGCCGGACGAGGCCGCCGGCCTGCCGGAAGCCGAACTGCTGGCGCAAGGCGGGATGGACCTCGATCTCTACCATCCCTGGCCCCTGCCGGTTGAGGACGCCATCGACATCGCCCGGCGCTGCGAGGCAGCGGCCTTCGCCGTCAGCCCGCTGGTGAAGAATTCCGAGGGCGCCAGCGTTTCCTGCCAGCAGTCGCATTTCATCTCCGCCAACAGCCACGGATTCATCGGCGGCTACGCCTCCTCGCGCCACTACCTGTCCTGCTCCGTGATCGCCGGCGAGGGCGACGCCATGCAGCGCGACGACTGGTACAGCAGCCATCGCGATGCCGCCGACCTGGCCGAACCCGAGGTGGTCGGGGAATACGCCGCGCGCCGCGCCCTCTCGCGCCTGGGCGCGCGCAAGATCGCCACCTGCGAGGTGCCGGTGCTGTTCGAGGCGCCGCTGGCCGCCACGCTGATCGGCAACTTCGTCTATGCCGCCTCGGGCGGCAGCCTGTATCGCAAGTCCTCCTTCCTGCTCGACAGCCTCGGCACCCAGGTCTTCTCGCCGCAAGTGCACATCAGCGAGCGGCCGCACCTGCCGCGCGGCCTGGGGAGCAGCCCCTTCGACGACGACGGCGTCGCCACGCACGACCGCGAGGTGGTCGAGGCTGGCGTGCTGAAGGGCTATTTCCTGTCGACCTATTCGGCGCGCAAGCTGGGCATGCGCACCACCGGCAACGCCGGCGGCAGCCACAACCTCATCGTGCGGCCGGGCAAGCGCGACCTCGTCGGCCTCGCCGCCCTCATGGGCCGTGGCCTGCTCGTCACCGAAGTGCTGGGCCAGGGCGTGAATTACGTCACTGGCGATTATTCACGCGGCGCCTCCGGCTACTGGGTCGAGAACGGCGAAATCCGCCATCCCGTGCAGGAAATCACCATTGCCGGCAACCTCAAGGACATGCTGCGCGGCATCGTCGCCGTCGGCAACGACGTGCTGGTGCGCGGCTCCAAGCAGGTCGGCTCGATCCTGATCGACCGCATGACCATTGCCGGGGCATAAGCCGGACTTCCAATAGGGGTTTTCCCCAACCGTCCTGCGGCGGCCTCACGCGTCAATTGGTGTAGTATTTCGCGGCGATCCCTGCACAAGGGGGGGTTGAACCATTCCGCCGCACAACGGCAAAGAAGAACCTCTAGAGGAGACCTTTTTCAATGGAACGTCGTCAATTCATTAAAAATGCCGGCATTGCCGGCATCCTGGCGGCGGGCGTGGCCCCCGCTGCCCATGCCCAGGGCGCCACCATCCGCTGGCGCCTGGCCTCCAGCTTTCCGAAAGCGCTCGACACCATCTTCGGCGCGGCCGAGGTCTTCGCCAAGAAAGTCAAGGAAGCCTCCGGCGGCAAGTTCGAGATTTCCGTTCATGCCGGCGGCGAGATCATGCCCCCCTTCGGCGTGGTTGATGGCGTGCAACAGGGCACCGTGGAATGCGCCCATACCGCGCCGTACTACTTCTTCGGCAAGGACGAGACCTTCGCCATCGACTGCGCCATTCCCTTCGGCCTCAACTCGCGCCAGATGACGGCGTGGATGTACGAGGGCAATGGCATGAAGCTGCTGCGCGAGTTCTACAAGAACTACAACATCGTCAACTTCCCGATGGGAAACACCGGCGCGCAGATGGGCGGCTGGTACCGCAAGGAGATCAAGTCCCTGAAGGACCTCAAGGGCCTGAAGATGCGCATCGGCGGTTTCGGCGGCAAGGTGCTCGAGCGCATCGGCGGCGTGCCGCAGAACATCCCCGGCGGCGAGATCTATCAGGCGCTGGAAAAGGGCACCATCGATGCCACCGAGTGGGTCGGTCCCTACGACGACGAGAAGCTCGGCTTCAACAAGGTCGCCAAGTACTATTATTACCCGGGCTGGTGGGAAGGCGGCCCGCAGCTGTCGCTGTATGTGAACAACAAGGCCTGGGAAGCGCTTTCCGTTGAAAACAAGGCGATCGTCGAGGCCGCCGCCTCGCACGCCCACGTCGTGATGCAGGCGACCTACGACGCCAAAAACCCGGCAGCGCTGAAGCGTCTGGTGGCCGGCGGCGCCCAGTTGCGCCCCTTCAGCCGCGAGATCCTCAAGGCGGCCCACGATGCGGCGATGGGCCTCTACGGCGAGCTTTCGGCGAAGAACCCGAACTGGAAGAAGGTCTATGAGGACTACGCCAAGTTCCGCGACGACCAGCACATGTGGTTCCGCTTCACCGAAGCCACCTTCGACAACTTCATGCAGACCGGACGCGAGGACAAGAAGGCAGCGCCGGCGAAGAAGAAGTAAGCAGTCGGCTGACCAACAAAAAGCCCTGCCGATCCGGCGGGGCTTTTTTGTTGGAGCAGGAATGCGCTACTTCTTGAGCGAGCGCATCAGGGCCGCAGCGGGGTCCTCTTCCTTCCCTTCCCCATCCTTCTCGGCATCTTCCTCCCCCTCCTTTTTCTCGCCTTCCGCCTCCGCCTGTTCCTGTTCCTTCGCTTCGGCATCCGGATCCATCGGCATCTCGATCTTGACGTCGTCGATGTTGACGACCGCGGCCTTGTCCAAGCTGTCCAGCACCAGGTGGGGCCAGGCGATGACCGCCACCACCATGACCAGTTGGATGACGATGAAGGCGATGGCGCCCTTGTAGATCTGCGCCGTCGTCACCGCCGGGATGCGCCGGTTGGTGACCCGGTCGTTGTAGTCGGCCTTGGCGGCGACGCTTCGCAGGTAGAACAGGGCGAAGCCGAACGGCGGTGTGAGGAAGGAGGTCTGCAGGTTCATGGCGATGATGACGCCGAACCAGATCAGCGCATCCGAGCCGGGCGGCAGGATGCCCGGCAGGAGCTTCTCCGCCACCGGTGCCAGCAGCGGGATGACGATGAAGGCGATCTCGAAGAAGTCGATGAACATGCCGAGCACGAAGACCAGCAGGTTCACGACGATGAGGAAGCCCAGCGCCCCGCCCGGCAGCTTGTCGAACAGGTGCTCGACCCACTTCTGGCCGTCGGCGGCGTTGAAGGTGAAGGAGAACACCGTCGAGCCGATGAGGATGAAGAGCACGAAAC
>JAEHDO010000237.1 GCA_016880375.1 Betaproteobacteria bacterium
ACGACCAGGCCGATGAAGCACATCCTGAGCGCGCCGACGCGGTCGCCGAAGAGGCCGAAGAACAGGGCGGCGGAGACGCCGATCATGTTGATCATCGACGAGATCCAGCCGGCGGCGACCAGCGACAGGCCGAATTCGCCGCGCAGCTGTTCCATGGCGATCGGCACCTTGCCGACGTTCATCGCCACGGCCACGCCGCAGAAGGCGGCGGCCAGCACGGCGCGCCAGTCGGTTTGTGGCTGGGAGGTGTTCAAGCGGGCGGGTCGTTATTGTTGGTCAGGCCAACCATTCTACCGGTTCGGCCTTTTACTGCGCCATGCGCGGCGCCTGGTCGCGCAGGATGAGCGCGGGCGAGGCGAAGGGCGCCAGCTTTTCGAGGAAATCCAGCAGCTCCAGCGCCGGCGAGTTGCCGAAGAACTTCGCACGCGGCGTTTCCATCCAGATGCGGTCGGCGTAGAGCCAGATTTCGTGCGGCGTGTCGCCGATGCCGTCGCCGTTGCGGTCGAAGCCCTGGTAATCGCTCCAGGCGTTGCCCTGCCAGAGGTTGGCCTCGCCGACGCCGGCGGCGCTGACCGCCACCTGCGTCAGGTTGTTGTCGAAGCGGTTGGCCTCGATGCGGTGGCCGCCCTTCTCGCCGTAGAAATACATGCCGACGACGTTGTGGGCGAAGCGGTTGCCACGCACCGTGAGCGCCGCCTCGGCGTTGAGTGGCGCGTTGGCGGAGAGGCCGGCGGCGCAGTGCAGCACCTCGTTGCTTTCCACCAGCGCATTGCCGCTGTCCTTGAAGGCGATGCCGGCGCCGCCGCCGTCGAGGGCGTGGGCGATGGTGTTGCCGCGCACGATCAGATCCGGCGAATAGAGCACGGCGATGCCGGTGTCGGTGTCGGACAGGCGGTTGTTCTCCACCCGTGCCCGCGGCGAGAAGATGAACTGCATGCCGTAGCGGCCATCCGCCAGCGTGTTGCCGAGGATGTGGTTGTCGGGCGAGTTGGCGAAGGTGAGGTCGCGCACGACCTTGAAAGTGTTGCGCTCGATGCGGTTGTGGCGGCTGTACCACAGGCGCAGGCCGTCGCCGCGCGCGCCGCGCGGGGCGGGGCGTCCCGTGACGCGGTTGCCGACGATGCGGTTGCGGTTGCCCTGTTTGAGGTGGATGCCGAACAGCACCTGATCGATCGCGTTGTCCTCGACGAGGTTGTCGTCGCCCTCGACCAGCAGGCCGGCGTCGACGCTGTCGTGGCTGTCGCCGGAGCGGATGAGGCGCAGCCCGCGCAGCGCGGCGCCGCTGGCGGCGAGCGTCAGCACCGTGCCGCGGCCGGAGCCTTCGAGCGTCACCGTGCCGCCTCCGTCGAGCGTTATCGGCCTGGTGATGGTCGCCGGGCCGGCATAGATGCCCGGCGCGGGGCGCAGCACGCCGCCGGGCGGCGTCGCGTCGATCAGCGGCTGCAGCGGCGGCGCGGCGTGGGGGGCTGCACAGGAGAAGATGAGGAGAAAAGTCAGTCTCTGCAACACGGCGATATTGTTGCCGCCGTGGCGAAGCTTGCCTTGCCCTGAGTCAAGCTACCAGCTGCCGGATGCGCCCCCGCCGCCGGAACTGCCGCCGCCGCCGGAGAAGCCGCCGCCCGAGGAGGAACCCGAGCTCCACGACGAACCGCCCGAGCGGCCGCCGACGGTGAAGCCGCCGATCTGTGCAGAGCCCTTGGTCTTGATGTCGCGCCTGGCCTTCTCGTACCAGGGCAGGCGCGAGACGATCAGCTTGGCGACGGGGAAGCCGACGAGGTAGGTGCCGAGCATGTAAAGCGCGCCCTTGGCACCGACCACGACGATGGGAAACATCGCCCAGAAGGGGATGAGGAAGAAGTAGAGGAACCAGCCCATGCCCGGGGTGAGGATGCCGAGCACGGTGAACAGCCCGATGATGCCGAAGATGAAGGCGCCGATGAGGATGCGCTCCGTGAGCGGCAGGTCGGGACCCTCGAACAAGCTGTCGGATTTCTTGTCGGCTGCGGGGCGCGGGTCGTCCGCGGGAACCTCGGCACTGCCGGTGAGCTGGCCGATGACGGCCTGCACGCCCGCCTCGACGCCGGCATCGAAGTTGCCCTCCTTGAAGCGCGGCGTCATGACGTTGCGGATGATGCGGCTGGCCGCCACGTCGGTGAGCGTGCCCTCCAGGCCGTAGCCGACCTCGATGCGCATGCGCCGCTCGTTCGGCGCCACCAGCACCAGCACGCCGTTGTCCTTGCCCTTCTGGCCGAGCTTCCAGG
>JAEHDO010000238.1 GCA_016880375.1 Betaproteobacteria bacterium
CTGCCCCGCCCTTGAATTCGTAGGCATCTACGCGAAACTGCGTCTGCGGCTGCAGCGAAACCATGGCGCCGTCGGTAAAGCGCAATTGCGCACGGCCAGAGCCGGTATCCACCGTTTCGGCGACACCGACTCCCACGCCTCGCGCAAGCTGCCGCCGCGTACCGTCCGCCTGGATGGCAACCACTTCACCTACAACGAAATCCACCTTGGCGGCATCAGACGCCATCAGCGTTGCAGGGGACAGGCACAAACTCAGCAGGAGTGCCCCGGCGACTTGCAGCAATGCGGTATTTTTCATCGGGTCATGTGCAGCCAGCTGGATTTTGCGCAAGAAAATCCGCACTCTGAAACCGAACATCAAGAAATCACGGCTTCAGATTCTGGCTGAGCGAGAAAACGCCATACCGGAAAAACTCAAGATGGATCACAAGGCTTGGCTGCCATAGTCAGCAGAGCGGCCGAGGAAGAAGTGGTCATGGCCCTCTCATTCTCATAGAGGGGCCGATCATGTAGTAGTACTCCTCGTCATACCACCAGTACGGAAACATCAGTCCTGACGGCATGCCGTCGCTATTCACATCGTCGCCGGCAATGAATCCCGGCAATTGCGGAAACTCCGGCCACGGCGGCGGGGATAGTCCGGCGGTCCGGGTTACCAGCACCGGCTTGGTATTGCCGTCTTTGACATAGGCGGTTTCACCACTATTTACATCGATGCAGTCGACGGCATTGCATACCACGGTGGTGCCCAGGCCGGTGGAAACGTTGATGCTGTTGCCATAAGCTACCGAATATTCGGTTCCGCGGATGCCGATGGTGGCCACCGTCGTGGTGACCTTGTAATTCTCGCGGTTGCTGCGACCGACCAGCCCGGTGATGGTGCGCAACCCGCCCTTGAGCAGGCTGAAGAAGCCCTTCTCGCTGCCGTCGGCCTTGCCGCTGAAGCGATAGTCGTCGATGCGGAACTGGGTCTGCGGTTGCAGTGAAACCTGCGCACCATCGGTGAAATGCACCTGGGCACGTCCGCTGCCGGTGTCGATGGTCTCGCCGCTGGCGACCTCGGCGCCCTTGGCAAGGGGTCGGCTCTGGCCATCTGCGCCCAACGCCTTGACGTCCCCCGCGGCAAAGACCACGCGGGCGGCGCCGGCAGCCTGGCACGTGAGCGGGGAAACGGCTGCAAGCGACAAAAGGATGGTCGCGCCGAGCAGCTTCGAATTGAATTTTTTCGGCATGATGCCTCCTAATCAGAAATTCCGGCGCACGGTAACGGAAACCACCTCGCGCCTGTATTCGTTCAAGGGGAGGTTCGAATCGGTGCGGGTATATTGGTATTGCGGTGTGACGACCCAATTCCTGGCAGGTTTCCAGGCCATGCCCAAACCGGCATACCACTGGTTGTCGTTTCGTGTTTTCAGGAACAGGGGGTCATTCGCGCCATAGTGGCGATGCTCGTATGCCAGGTTGGCAAAGAACGTCATGTTCTGGCGGAATTCATGCTGTGCGCCGATGCGCGCCCCGACAAGCTGATGGCCGAATTGGGGGAAACGGCCATTGGTTTCGACCTCCTCGCCAATATAAGCGCCGCCGTAGGCCACCGTCTTGAAACCCGGAAGGGCATGGGCGAAGTTGGCGCCGATGACGAAGCGGTCGGTATTGCGGACCTCCTGCGTCATGTAGTGCAAGCCCGCATACTGGATGTAAAGGCTGGTCTGGGTGTTCGGACTGTAGTTGTGCTGCCACTGCGTGGTGAACCCGGCCGCTTCGCGGTAACGGTCGTTGTCCAGCCAGAACTGGTTGTATTGCAGGGTCGCGCTGAAGACATTCTTGCCGTAGGTACGCACCATGCCAAGGTAGGCGTCGGCGGATCCGGTGTCGAACTTGTCAATGTCGGTGTTCATGCGCTTGCTGGCGCTGGCACCCGCCGTCAGCGACCATTCCTGGCTGAAGGGATGGCGCAAGCCAAACCCCCCGGCGACCGTCGTAAAGGTATCGCTGCGGCTAAACGCGCCCGGGGCCAGCGGAAAAACAAATCCGCCAAAGGCTGGCACGGACACGCTGCGGTCCGAGGTGGCAGCGTTGACGTTGGAGTCGTGACCGACAGTTCCCTCGACGAAGCCGCGCAGCGTCGTGCGCCCCTTGTCCTCGACGGGCTCAATGGCTGCAACCAGGCGGTCGATGGTATTGGCCACCTCGGGAGGAACCCCCTGGCGCTTGGCGGCTTCGAATTCCTGCCTGGCGGTCGCCAATTCACCCAGGGCGGCATAGGCGCGCGCAATCTCGGCGCGGGCCCGGGCATGGTTCGGGTTGACTGCGAGCACGCGCTCCAGGGCGAAAACGGCATTGGTGTTCTTGCCGGTTTCCAACGCAGCCAAGCCGAGAAGAAAATCGTATTCGGGATCGCCGGCACGCTGGGATTCCAGCGGTTCGAGCAGGGCGTAGGCCGCCTTGGCATCGCCCCTGTCGAGGAGCGCCTTGGCATTGTCAGTCACGGCATCGGCTTGCGCCACGCCAGCAGCCAGCATGCCGGCAAAGATCAGGACAGTTCGCATCTTGCTTTTGGTATTCTTCATTGAGCCCCCTGCCATACAACTTCATGGCCAGTATTCTCGGTTACGGCCAATTAAAGTAGGTTAATCGAATCGGCCGGTTCAATCAATTGCCACGAGGAAGGTTTCGGCAAACAACGAACCGTCTGATACCGCCGAATCGGCTTGGGCCAACCCCACCGGGACCAGCATGGACAAAGCCAGAAAACCCAGAAACATCAGTATGCGCATGCTTCGAAGTGGTTGAATGATCACGATTTGAAGATTTAATTGTATTTTATTTTCTAAATTTGTCAATAAGTTATTGGTACTTTCTAAAGCAGGATGTCAGCTTGCTGCCGTAGCGGTCCTTGGTTATCTGACGCAATCCACGAAATATCGCACCTTACCGTTGGTGTCGTCCTTGACCAGTCCGTGGATGTCTGTCTCGAACCCCGGAAAGCGCTCATTGAAATCGCGCGCGTATTGCAAATAGCTGACGATGGTGCGGTTGAAGCGCTCGCCGGGGATCAGCAGGGGAATGCCCGGCGGGTAGGGTGTAAGAAGGACACTGGTGACGCGATCCTCCAGCTTGTCGATCTCGACACGCTCGATTTCGCGGTGCGCCATCTTGGCGAAGGCGTCTGCCGGGCGCATTGCCGGCACCATGTCGGACAGGTACATCTCGGTCGTGATGCGCGCCACGTCATTGGCCTTGTAGACGTCGTGGATCTGCTGGCACAGGTCGCGCAGGCCGACGCGTTCATAGCGCGGGTGCTTGGCGACGAATTCGGGCAGCACCTTCCACAACGGATGGTTCTTGTCGTAGTCGTCCTTGAACTGCTGCAATTCGGTCACCATCGTGTTCCAGCGGCCCTTGGTGATGCCGATGGTGAACATGATGAAAAATGAATAGAGGCCGCATTTTTCGACGATGACGCCGTGCTCGGCCAGGTACTTGGTGACGATCGCTGCAGGGATGCCCCAGTCGGCAAAATCACCGTCCACGTCGAGACCCGGGGTAATGACCGTGGCCTTGATCGGGTCGAGCATGTTGAAGCCGTCTTCCAGCTGGCCGAAGCCGTGCCAGCGCTCTCCGGGCTTGAGCATCCAGGCCTCGCGCTCCTCGATGCCCTCCTCGGACAGGTCGTCCGGACCCCACACCTTGAACCACCAGTCGGCACCCCACTCCTCGTCGACCTTGCGCATGGCGCGACGGAAATCCAGCGCCTCGGCAATCGATTCCTCGACCAGTGCGGTGCCGCCCGGCTCCTCCATCATCGCCGCCGCCACATCGCACGAGGCGATGATGGCGTATTGCGGCGAGGTCGAGGTGTGCATCAGATAGGCTTCGTTGAAGACGTCGCGGTCGAGCCTGCGGTTCTCCGAATCCTGCACGAGGATCTGCGAGGCCTGGCTCAAGCCGGCGAGCAGCTTGTGCGTAGACTGCGTCGAGAACACCATCGATTCCTTGCAGCGCTGCCGGTCTGCGCCGATGGCATGGTAGTCGCCATAAAAATCGTGGAAGGCGGCGTGCGGCAGCCAGGCTTCGTCGAAATGCAGGGTGTCGATCTTGCCGTCGAGCATTTCCTTGATCTCCTCGACGTTGTAGAGGATGCCGTCGTAGGTGGACTGGGTGATGGTCAGCACGCGTGGCTTGCCCTTCACTTTCGAGGCGAACGGGTGGGCGGCAATCTTCTTCTGGATGTTCTTCCAGGCGAATTCCGACTTCGGGATCGGCCCGATGATGCCGTAGTTGTTGCGCGTCGGCATGAGAAAGACCGGGATCGCTCCAGTCATGATGATCGAGTGCAGCACCGACTTGTGGCAGTTGCGGTCGACGACGACGATGTCGCCCGGCGCCACGGTCGAGTGCCAGACGATCTTGTTCGAGGTCGACGTGCCGTTGGTGACGAAAAACAGGTGGTCGGCGTTGAAAATGCGCGCCGCATTGCGCTCGGAAGCCGCCACTGGGCCGGTATGGTCGAGCAGCTGGCCGAGCTCCTCGACGGCATTGCAGACGTCGGCGCGCAGCATGTTCTCGCCGAAGAACTGGTGGAACATCTGGCCCACTGGCGACTTGAGGAAAGCCACCCCTCCGGAATGACCGGGGCAGTGCCACGAGTAGGAGCCGTCGGCTGCATAGTGGGTCAGCGCGCGGAAAAAGGGCGGCGGCAGGGAATCCAGGTAGGACTTGGCCTCGCGCACCACATTGCGGGCGATGAACTCCGGCGTGTCCTCGAACATGTGGATGAAGCCGTGCAGCTCGCGCAGGATGTCGTTCGGAATGTGGCGCGAGGTGCGCGTCTCCCCATGGAGGAAGATCGGGATCTCGGCATTGCGGGTGCGTATCCCGCTGACGAAGGCGCGCAGCTCGGCGATGGTCTCCTCTTCCTCGTTGGCCAGTTCCTCGTCGTCGATCGACAGAATGAACGCGGAGGCGCGGCTCTGCTGCTGGGCAAAGGAAGAGAGGTCGCCGTAGCTGGTGACGCCGAGCACCTCCATGCCCTCCGCCTCGATGGCTTCGGCCAATCTGCGAATGCCGAGTCCAGAAGCGTTCTCCGAACGGAAATCCTCGTCGATGATGATGATGGGGAAATGGAAGCGCATTGGGGCTCCTGAAATGCGACGACCCGCGCGGGGCGGGTCGAAATAATATGGGGAATCCTACCCGCTAGTTACTAGATCTTCGGCAGGGTGACGCCGACCTGCCCCTGATACTTGCCACCGCGATCCTTGTAGGAAGTTTCGCAGACCTCGTCCGACTCGAAGAACAGCACTTGCGCCACGCCTTCGTTGGCATAGATCTTGGCCGGCAGCGGCGTGGTGTTGGAAAACTCCAGCGTCACATAGCCTTCCCATTCCGGTTCGAAGGGCGTGACGTTCACGATGATGCCGCAGCGCGCGTAGGTGCTCTTGCCCAGACAGACGGTGAGTACGTTGCGCGGAATGCGGAAATACTCGACGGTGCGCGCCAGGGCAAAGGAGTTCGGCGGAATGATGCAGAAGTCGTTCTTGATCTCGACGAAGGAATTCGGGTCGAAGTTCTTCGGGTCGACGATGGTGCAGTTGATGTCGGTGAACAGCTTGAATTCGTTCGAGCAGCGGATGTCGTAGCCGTAGCTGGACGTGCCGTAGGAGACGATCTTGCGGCCGTCGACCTCGCGCACCTGGCCGGGCTCGAAGGGATCGATCATCTTGTGCTCCGCCGCCATGCGGCGGATCCACTTGTCGGACTTGATGCTCATCGCGGCACCGGAAAAAGGAAAGAGCGGATTATCCGCTCTTTCGGGGGTGGGTCAATACGGCGCGAGTCGCCGTGCCGCAGGGACTGACTTTTAGTTCCGGCGTAACGCCCGCTCGCGCGGGCATGAGCCTTCACTGAACTTCGTTTGCCTCAGGTGTTCTGAATCACGATGTTCGGGAACTTCGCAGTCATGTCCTTTGCCTGCTCGGCAATTTTCACGGCGACGCGGCGGGCGATGCCGCGGTAGATCTCGGCAATGCGGCCATCGGGGTCGGCCGCCACTGTCGGCTTGCCGGAATCCGTCTGCTCGCGGATGGCGATGTCGAGCGGCAGGGCGCCGAGGAACTCCACCTCGTAGTCCTTGCACATCTTCTCGCCACCGCCGGAGCCGAAGATGTGCTCCTCGTGGCCGCACTTCGAACAGATGTGGATGCTCATGTTCTCGACGATGCCGAGGATCGGGATGCCGACCTTCTCGAACATCTTGAGGCCCTTGCGGGCATCCAGCAGGGCGATGTCCTGCGGCGTGGTGACGATCACCGCGCCGGTCACCGGCACCTGCTGCGCCAGGGTCAGCTGGATGTCGCCGGTGCCCGGCGGCAGGTCGATCACCAGGTAGTCGACGTCGCGCCACTGGGTGTCGCCGAGCAGCTGCTGCAGCGCCTGGGTGACCATCGGGCCGCGCCAGACCATCGGCGTCTCGGGATCGATCAGGAAGCCGATCGACATGGCCTGCATCCCATAAGCCTGCATCGGCTCCAGCGTCTTGCCGTCGCGCGACTCGGGCTTGTCGGTGATGCCCAGCATCTGCGGCTGGGAAGGGCCGTAGATGTCGGCATCGAGCAGGCCGACACTGGCGCCCTCGGCGGCCAGCGCCAGGGCGAGGTTCACGGCGGTGGTGGACTTGCCGACGCCGCCCTTTCCCGAAGCCACGGCGATGATGTTCTTCACCTGCGGAATCAGCTTCACGCCGCGCTGCACGCTGTGCGAGACGATCTTGACATACACATTGGCGGAGACATTGCCCGCGCCGGGAATGGCTTTCAGCTTGTCGATCACAGCGCGACGGATGCCGTCGATCTGGCTCTTCGCCGGGTAGCCCAGCTCGATGTCGACGGCGATTTCCGCGCCATCGATCTTGATGTTCCTGGCAGAACGCGAGCTGACGAAATCCTTGCCTGTGTTCGGATCGGTGATTTCCTTCAGCGCCGTCTGCACCTGCAGTTCGGAAATGCTCATGGGATGCTCCATCAGGGTTTCAATACCTGACAATTATACTCAGGATTAGCCTGCTCCTACCAGCAGATTACAGTTTGCCGTCGCCAACTGCTAAACTTACTGTTTTTTCAGGCAAATTCAGCAATGCCCCAGCCGCGCCAGATCCTCGTCACCAGCGCCCTGCCCTACGCAAACGGCGCCATCCACCTCGGCCACCTCGTCGAGTACATCCAGACCGACATCTGGGTGCGCTTCCAGAAGATGCGCGGCCACGCCTGCTGGTACGTCTGCGCCGACGACACTCACGGCACGCCCATCATGCTGCGCGCCGACAAGGAAGGCATCACGCCGGAGACGCTCATTTCCCGTGTATACCAGGAGCACACGCGCGACTTCGCCGGATTCCACGTCGCCTTCGACAACTACCATTCGACGCACTCGGAGGAAACGCGCTTCTTCGCCAGCGACATTTACGGCAAGCTGAAGGCCGCCGGGCTGATCGAGGTGCGCGCCATCGAGCAGTTCTACGACCCGGTGAAGGGAATGTTCCTGCCGGACCGCTACATCCAGGGCGAGTGCCCGAAGTGCGGCACGCCGGACCAGTACGGCGACTCCTGCGAATCCTGCGGCGCCGCCTACGCGCCCACCGACCTGAAGAACCCGGTTTCCGCCGTCTCCGGCGCAGTGCCGATCAGGAAGTCCTCCGACCATTTCTTCTTCAAGCTCTCCGACCCGCGCTGCCAGGAGTTCCTTCGGCGCGCGACGCGCGAAGTCTGCAAGACCCAGCCCGAAGCGGTCAACAAGCTGCAGGAATGGCTTGGGGAGCCGGGCGAGAACAAGCTCACCGACTGGGACATTTCGCGCGATGCGCCCTACTTCGGCTTCGAGATTCCGGGCGCGCCGGGCAAGTACTTCTACGTCTGGCTGGATGCACCGATCGGCTATTTCGGCAGCCTGAAAAACCTGGCCGCCCGCCGGCCGGAGGTGGACGTTGCCGCGTTTATCGAGCGCGATGCCGCGGCGCGTGCCGGTACGGAGATGTACCACTTCGTCGGCAAGGACATCCTCTACTTCCACGCCCTCTTCTGGCCCGCCGAACTGGAGCATTCCGGCTATCGCATCCCGACTGCGGTCTTCGCCCACGGCTTCCTCACCGTCGATGGCCAGAAGATGTCCAAGTCGCGCGGCACCTTCATCACCGCCGAGAGCTACCTGAAGCAGGGCCTGAACCCCGAATGGCTGCGCTACTACTACGCCGCCAAGCTCAATGCATCGATGGAGGACATCGACCTCAACCTCGACGACTTCATCGCGCGGGTGAACTCCGATCTGGTCGGCAAGTACGTTAACATCGCCTCGCGCTGCGCCGGCTTCATCCACAGGCGCTTCGATGGCGCGCTGGCGGCGGTGTCAGGCACGCTGCTGGAGGACGTGCGCGCTGCGGGTGAAACCGTCGCCGCACACTACCAGGCGCGCGAATACGGCAAGGCCGTGCGCGAGGTCATGGCGCTGGCCGACCGCGCCAACCAGTTCGTGAATGACCATGCGCCCTGGGAGCTGGCTAAGAAGGAAGGCGCGGACGCAGAATTGCACCGCGTCTGTTCCGAGGCGCTCAACCTGTTCCGCCTGCTGACGATCTATTTGAAACCGGTATTGCCGAAGCTGGCCGCCGACGTGGAGGCCTTTCTCAAGGTCGCCCCGCTGGCCTGGTCCGATGCCGCCACCCTGATGCCGGGCGGCCACTTGATCGGCGAATACAAGCACCTCACCACGCGCGTCGAGCGCAAGCAGATCGACGCGCTGCTCGAAGCCAACAAGGCATCGCTCGCCCCGGCGCCCATGTCGCAGCCGCATTCGCAGCAACGCCACGCCGAGCACCAGCAGCATGCCGAGGAGAAAGCCGCCGTGTCCCACATCTCGATCGACGACTTCTCGAAAGTCGACCTGCGCATCGCGCGCATCGCCAATGCCGAGCACGTCGAGGGCGCGGAAAAACTCATCAAGCTGACGCTCGACCTCGGCACGGAAACGCGCACGGTGTTCGCCGGCATCAAGTCGGCCTACGATCCGGCGGCGCTCACCGGTCGCCTGACGGTGATGGTGGCCAACCTGGCGCCGCGCAAGATGAAGTTCGGCCTGTCGGAAGGCATGGTGCTGGCGGCTTCCGGCGAGGGCCCGGGCATCTTCCTGCTCAGCCCGGACAGCGGCGCGCAGCCGGGCATGAAAGTGAAGTGATGGAGCGCCGGCGCCTAGTCGTCCACGGACGCGTCCAGGGCGTCGGCTTCCGCGCTTC
>JAEHDO010000239.1 GCA_016880375.1 Betaproteobacteria bacterium
ACGATGCCGGGCTCGGCCTTCAGGCCGTGCTGCCAGATGGTGGCGAGGATGGTGAAGATGCTGATCGCCGCGCCCATGCCGGTGCCCCAGCTCATGATGTTGCCCCAGTAGGACAGGGCCGCCGGCTGGTTCGGGTAGAAGGTGATGAAATGGTGCAGGCCGGAGGTGACCGACGTCACCAGCAGGACCCACAGGGCCAGGTTGGCCAGCTTCTCGCTGTAGAGCTTGCGCGAGCCGTCGGCCAGGTAGAGCGGCAGCGTGGCATACATCGCGCTCGCCACCATCAGGGCCATCGCCTCCATCAGGTTGTGGGCGAAGAGATAGAAGGAGTACTGGAACACCACCGGATCGGCCGCCCAGGCGGCGAGCGGCATGGGCAGGATCTTGTAGAGCGCCAGCAGCAGCGTCGTGCCGACCACCACCAGCGGCAGGCCCGTCAGCAGCAGGGTCGCGGCGGCGAGCAGCATGCCCAGCATGCCCGGCTCGTTGAGCGTGCGCTCGGAGAGGACGAGCTCGGCGCGCTTCTTGCCGAAGAACATCATCTTGAGCACCAGCAGTGGATACCAGAGGATCATGCAGGAGAGCACCAGGTAGATGCCGGTGAAGCCGACGATCACCGATTCCATGCTCCAGACGCCCATCTGCGCGCCGACCAGGGGCAGCGGGAACATCACCACCACGCTGACCTTGAGGCCCATGAGGACGGCGACGGTGAGGATGGCGGCGCCGAGGTTCATCGACAGCCAGGACATCGCCGCGAAAAATCCGGTGACCGGCTTGCCGACGCAGCCGCCGGAACGGTGCAGGCCGACGCCCATCATCAGCTGGAACGAGAAGGGGAAGGTCAGCGCCGCGCCGTGCAGCGTCAGGGTGGTGTAGAAGTGGTCGGAGCTGAGTTCGAGGATCTGCGTCGCCGGCATGACCAGGCCCAGCAGGCCGGCGACGACGAGCCAGACGAAGGAACTCATGATCATCAGCGCCGGCCAGGCGTTGATCTCCTCCAGGCCGGTGCTCTTGTCGACCGCGAACATCTTGCCGAAGATCGGCGTGCTCTTGACGATGGTGGTGGCTATGCTCATTTGGTTTCTCCTCCTCGGGGCGTGGCGCTTAGTTGGCTGCGACGACGGTCAGTTCGTCCTGCATCCGGTGGTGGGCGACGCCGCAGTACTCGAGGCAGCGCACCGCGTACTTGCCGGGCTCCTTGAACGTATAGACGACCGACGTGGGCTTGGTGGTGCCCGGCATCATCAGCATGGTGAACAGCACCCTGCCGTTCGGGTGATAGACGGCGAAGCCGTGCTGGGTGTCGGTCGCCCGGCCGGAGAATTTCACCGGCTTGCCGGCCTCGATCTGGCGGTTGGAGATGTCGTAGGCCCAGGACTTGGCCGTGAAGTCGATCTGCACCGCGGGCTCGCCATTGGTCGTGCCGGAGGCGGCGGCCCACGGGATATATTTCAGGCTGGCCAGGTTGGCGACGACGAAGAAGATGAATGCGAACGTCAGCCAGACGCCCTCGATGGGCGCAAACTCGCTGGGCTGCAATTGGGTGGGTCCTGTATCGACCAGGCTTTTCCTGCGGATGACCCAGTAGGCCATCAGGGCAAACGGGACGAACATGAACATGGTCACCCAGAACGCGCCCCAGCCGGTATACACGTAGTCCAACATGGCCATTGCCTCCTCCTCTAAATTGTCGGTACGGCCGGATCGCCCGCCGCGCTTGTAGTAGGCGAACGATAGGCCCCGGCGCCGGCAGGGGCAATCAGGATGTTTACTTAGTGCCCCTGCGGATGATCCTGATTGAACGAAGTGGCAGGGGGACTAGACTGGGCCGGCCATCAACGCAACCGGAGGTCTCCGCTTATGGCCGAAACGATCCTCGCCGCCCGCCCCGGCCCGGCCGAACGCCTGCGCCGCTACCTGCGCCTGACCAAGCCGCGGGTGAACACCCTGATCGTGTTCTGCGCCGTCATCGGCATGTTCCTCGCCGCGCCGGGCATGGTGCCGCTGCAGGCGCTCTTCGCCG
>JAEHDO010000240.1 GCA_016880375.1 Betaproteobacteria bacterium
AGAGAATCAGCGTCCCCAGGACAAGCGATTCGCCATACCCGCCCACGCTGACGAGCGTGTAGGTCGCCAGCAAAGGAGTAGAAGCTGCCACCAGCCAGGCGCTGGACAGCGCAGTCCACCGGCTGCCGGCGACGCGCCCCGCCAGCAGATAGACCATGACAAGACCTGGAATGACGGAGGCGCTGCCGTAATTCTTGGCAATTATTACCAGCTGTCGGCCAAGCAAGACGTAGCGCCCGAAATACGCAAGGCGCCTCAAGCCGGCCGCTGAGCGATTACCCCAAAGTGATATGGAGCCCCCCCACCGAGATCTACAGGCAGGATAGAGTCAAAACCTGCTTCGGCTATCCACGCCGCACACTGGTCCGGCTTGGGTCTAATCGCCAGCGGTGGCCCACGGGGTGTCTCGATGTCGCTGCGCCAGTGAATCACCGAAAGAATGCCACCTGGCTGTAGCGTCCGATGGGCTTCGCGCAGCAATGCGAGTGGATCCTCGATGTGCAGCAGGTTGAAGACCATCGCATGACCTTGGGTGCCATCGCCAAGACCAGTGTTGCTCTCCACGAAATCCCGAAGTTCGGCCCAGACATTCGAAATCTTGCGGGCGTGCGCCCGTTGCCGCACTAAACTCACCATCTCCGGATCGATGTCGAGTGCCGTCACGCGGCCACGTGTTCGATTCGCTGCTGGCAGGGTAAACGTGCCGTAGCCGCAACCGAATTCGACAAGGTGATAGCAATCCCCCTTGTTGACCAAGAGTTGGTCGAGGATGACTTCGGGGTCGAAAAACGAGGCCCAACAGGCCTCGTCCGGCATGCCGCTTTCGCGTCCCTTCATTTGCGGTCAGTGCTTGACCAGGCCCGTAGGGCAAATGCGGCAACATGCATCGGGTTGAGTGGCATCTTGCCTCCAGTTGGGGTTATGAATTCAATGCTCGGGATTCTTTGCAACGTCAGACGGGTTCAGAGAGAGGCACCGTCCCGACAATGTTTTGTCCGAGCGCCTGCTCCAAGTCTGATATCAGATCAGCAGGATCTTCCAAGCCCACAGATAGCCTCAGCATGGCATCGGAAATGCCGCGCCTTTCGCGTTCCTCGGGTGTCAGGCCGTGGTGAGTAGTCGTGCAAGGCTGGGTCACCAGGCTTTCGGCGCCGCCCAGGCTAGGTGCCAGGGCGAAGAGCTTGAGGCGATCGGCGACACGTGTGGCATCCGCGCCACTGCCTTTTATCTGGATGGTCAGCATGCCGCCGAAGCCGTGCATCTGTTCTATGGCCAGCATGTGCCCCGGAAAGTCCGGGAGACCTGGATAGAACACGCGGCTGATTCCCGGATGCCGGGCCATCGCCTCAGCGACGATCCGGGCCGTGGCGTTCTGCTGCCGCACCCGCACGACCAGGGTACGCAGGCTGCGGGAGAGCAGCGATGCGGTTTCCGGGGCGATCATCGAACCAAGATTCTTCCGCCAGTTCCAAACCGGCATGAGCAACTCCTTCGACCCCATCAGGG
>JAEHDO010000241.1 GCA_016880375.1 Betaproteobacteria bacterium
TCGTAGGTCTGCAGGGTGTCGTTCACCACGATGCCGCGATGGCAGTGCAGGCCGGCCGACTCGGCCAGCGCGGTGTTGGGGCGGATGCCGGCGGCGACGACGACGAGGTCGGCGGGAATCTCCAGGCCGTCCTTCATGCGCACCGCGCAGACGCGGCCCGACTCTCCTTGAATGAGCGCCTCGGTCTGCTTGCCGAGCAGGAACTTCAGGCCGCGCGCTTCGAGCGAGGCCTGCAGCATGTCGGCGGACACCTTGTCGAGCTGGCGCTCCATCAGCCAGTCGGCCAGATGCACCACGGTGACGTCCATGCCGCGCAGCTTGAGGCCGTTGGCGGCCTCCAGGCCGAGCAGGCCGCCGCCGATGACGACGGCGTGGCGGTGCGCCTGCGCCGCCTCGATCATCGCCTCGGTGTCGGCGATGTCGCGGTAGGCGAGCACGCCGGGCAGGTCGCGGCCGGGGATCGGCGGCACGAAGGGCACCGAGCCGGTGGCCAGCAGCAGGCGGTCGTAGGTCTCCTCGGTGCCGTCCTCGGCGATGACCTTGCGGCGGATGCGGTCGATCTTCACGACCTTCTTGCCGGCATGCAGGGTGATGCCGTTGTCGCGGTACCAGTCGAGGTCGTTGAGCATGATCTCCGGCAGCTTCATCTCGCCGGCCAGCACCGGCGAGAGCAGGATGCGGTTGTAGTTGCCGTGCGGCTCGGCGCCGAACCCCGCGATGTCGTAGAGGTCCGGCGCGAGCTTGAGCAGCTCCTCGACGGTGCGCACGCCGGCCATGCCGTTGCCGACGAGGACGAGCCTTGATCTTTTCATTTCGGTGCTCCGATGCATTGATGTCATGCACTGCATCGCAAGCCCCGTGCCAGCTCGTGGCAATCGGCCGGAAAGCCAATGCTGGCAAGGCTTCCGGCGGTTTTGCCGCAGGCGCGCCCATGCGTCCGGATGGTGCGGCACGGCAGCCGGCGTGTGCCAAAGTGGTGCATGGTTGTGCGAAACTACCCCCATGGAAACCCTGCCGCTTTCCCGCAAGGGCACCTTCAAGGCGCGCGCCGTGCTGCTCGGCGAGCGGCTCGACCTGCGCGCCCTCGGCGGCGCCAACGCGCTGGCCACCAGCCCGCTCGCGGTCGCGGTGCAGGGCGGCGGCGTGGCGGTGCTGTTCCGCTACGGCGTGGCGGTGTTCTTCGACGTGGCGGCGATGGAGGAGGTGTCCTTCCTCGAGCGGCTGCGGCCCTTCGTGACGCGGCCCTACGAGCGGCCGGAGACGGAGGAGATCGAGGTCGCCGTCGAGCCGCAGGCGAAGGACGGCGTCAGGCCGGGCAGCGTCGTCTTCGAGGGCTGCACCATCGAGCGCCTGCAGCTGGTGGCGGACATCCTTTCCAAGAGCGTGCTGCTGGCGCTCTACGAAGCGCGCGTCTCGGCCGAGTTCGACCGCGTCGAGCCGCTCGCCGCGGACCTCGCCGAACAGGGCCGCATCCCCGGCCAGGAGCGGGCGCTGCTGAAGAACATCGGCGCCATGCTGCTGATCGAGAGCCGCATGGTGGGGCGCGCCGAGATCAGCGAGAAGCCCGAGCTGCTGTGGGAGCAGCCGGGGCTGGAGGGCCTGTTCGTGCGCCTGCAGGACGAGTTCGAGATCCGCGAGCGCCACCTGGCGCTGGAACGCAAGATGAACCTGCTCTCGCACACCGCGCAGAGCGTGCAGCAACTGATCTCGGCACGGCACAGCATCCGGGTCGAGTGGTACATCGTCATCCTCATCGTCTTCGAAATCATCCTGACGCTCTACGAGCTGTTCATTCGCCACTGAAGGAGATCTCATGAAAATCGGATTCATCGGCCTCGGCCTCATGGGCCGCCCCATGGCCATCAACGTCGCCCGCGGCGGCCACACCCTGCA
>JAEHDO010000242.1 GCA_016880375.1 Betaproteobacteria bacterium
CAGGTGTCAAGGCGACGCCGGACAAGTCGCCTGCGCGAACCGTCAGCAGGTCTATACTTTCAATTTAACATAAATAAACAATAAGATATAAACAATTCCTAATGTTATTTATAGAAATGGCAGGGGGCGTCCGGCGAGCGGGATGTTCCGTCACCGCTTGCAGCGTGCCGGGTTCCTCGAAGGATTGGGTGTCCCCGCCGTGGCCACATTCCGCCGCCACCCGCCTATACTCGAAGAGCATGTCCCTTCAACACGAGCAGGAGAAGCACCATGGGCAAATCACAGAAATCCAACCGTGAAGCGAAAAAGCAGGCCTTGCACACCCCGAAGGAAAAAAAGGCGGCCAAGCAGGCCAAGAAGCACGCCGGGGATGTCGTCCCCCTGGTTGTCAAAGGTTCCTGAGTCCGCCGGCAGGAAGTTGAAAGTCTGCCGCGGCGACACGGCGCGCGCCGCTTGTTCAGGGAGCCGGCATCGGCCCGCCGCAAGCGCTGCAGGCCGATCATCCTGATGGGTGAAATCATGGCCAGGCAATGTCCCTTATACTGTGCAATGCGCAGCACCGGTTTCCCTATCAACCTCCCGGAGGAATTTCATTGGGCAAGAAACTTTATGTAGGCAATATGGGCTACAACGTCAGCAAGGAAGACCTCGAACAGCTGTTTGCCGCGCATGGCACGGTTACCTCCGTGCAGGTCATTACCGACCGCGATTCCGGGCGCTCCAAGGGCTTCGGCTTCGTCGAGATGGGTTCCGATCAGGAGGCGCAAGCCGCCATTGAGGCACTCAACGGCAAGAGCATGGACGGCCGCAACCTGACCGTGAATGAAGCCCGTCCGCAGGAAAGTCGCGGTGGTGGTGGCGGCGGCGGCCGGGGTGGCCGGGGTGGCGGCGGCCGAAGCGGCGGTGGCAACCGCTACTGAGTTCCCTCTCTTTTTAGACCCGCCCGATCCGCCTGCGAGCGGCGACGACGGTTTCCCTAAGGCAACGAGCCGCAAAAGGGGGTGATCGAGCCCGTTCGATCTCCAACCCGTTATGGTCGGCTCTGCCGTGATCAAAGGTGTTGTCTTGGCCAAACCAAACTATCAATTCGAAAAGCGTCAGCGAGACCTGGCGAAGAAGAACAAGAAGGAAGAAAAACGCCAGCGCAAGCTGGCTGAAAAGACCGCGGAGGATGCCTGCGCTGCCGGTGCAGGGGAGGCGACGACTGACGCCACCCCGCCCAGTACCGTTGCGCCGGCCGGAGTGGCTCCGGCCGGCGAAACCCTTCCCGAAACCTGATTTCACTGAATCAGCGTCAGGCTTTCACGGCCTGATCGCATTACGCACTGCACAGGAGGATCGCCATGACATCGCTGCCCAGCCACTTCTGCGTCGCACTGCTCGCTGCCGGTATCTCGACGGGCGCGCTGGCCGACCTGTTGTCTCCAGTCGGCGCCTGGAACACCATCGACGACGAGACGAAGAAGCCGAAATCCGTCGTCCGCATCGTGGAAAAGGACGGCGTCTATGCCGGCACGGTCGAGAAGATATTCGATCCGGCCAAGCAGGATTCGAAATGCGACGAATGCGCCGGCGACGATCCGCGCAAGGGCAAGCCGGTAATCGGCATGACCATCCTGACCGGCCTGAAGCCGAACGGCGACAACGTCTACGCCGGCGGCACCATCCTCGATCCCGCCAACGGCAAGACCTACAACGCCAAGGTGACCGTCATCGAGGGCGGCAAGAAGCTCGAGATGCGCGGCTCCATCCTCTTCATCGGCCGCACCCAGACCTGGGTGCGGGCGGAGTAGCGACGGGCTCGGGGGAAAAGTCAGACCTTTTTCAGAAAGCAGGCCTTCAGCATGAAGCTGCCGGCCTCCATCCTGCAGTCCACCTCGTGGTCGCCGCTGCCGACCAGGCGGATGCTCTTCACCTTGGTGCCCATCTTCAGCGTGGTGGATGAGCCCTTCACCTTCAGGTCCTTGATCAGCACCACCGCGTCGCCGTCGGCCAGCACGTTGCCGTTGGCGTCGCGTACCACCGTCGCCTCCTCACCCTCCGCGCCGGCCGCCGTCACCATCGGCCACTCATGGCCGCAATCGGCACAAACATGGTTGGCCCCGTCCTGATAGACGTTTTCCATGGCGCATCGGGGGCAGGGCGGGGGAGTGGACATGGTCATGCTCGAGGCGGGGTTGCCGGGTGCGTCCATATTACAGGGAAGGCCGCTGCGGTGCGTGCGGGCCGGTATCGGTGCGTTCGGCTATCATTTTGAAAATCATTTGAAAATCCGGACGGTTCTACCTAAAATCGCGAATTGCCCCATCGACCGGCGGGACGGCATGAAAGGGAATGTCATGAAAACCGCTTTTTTCGCACCAGCACTGGCTGGCCTCATCCTGAGCACGGTTGCCTTCGCGGGCGGTGTCCCTATCCCACCGGCCGTCGGCATGACCACAGGGCATAACAGCAAGACACAAACCCGCGCTTACATCGGCCTCAACTGGACCTGGGGCGGCGGCTATACGCCGGCGCTGGTGTTGGGCGCTACCAACACCAGGGTGCAGTCGGATGGCGATACCACGGGCGCCAAGCTGGCTTTCCACATCAACCTGCTCGGCGGCCCTGCGCCCGGCATGCTGAAATTGAGCTACCTGAACGGCAAGGAAGATTTCCAGGGTGAAATCGGCGTCGGCTACAATTTCATCAAGTCCGCCCCGCTGCTGGGCGTAGGCGTCAATGCGCCGTACATTTCGGCCGGGGTTGATGGCTATCTGAACCCGGGCTTCGTGCCCTATGCAACCCTGCACAGCCAGGGGCAGTACGACAAGCCGAAAGGCAAGACAACCTCCTACAGTTGCCCCCCCGGATTTGTATTGGTCGGGACGTCCTGCCGGCGTGAGGATGATTGAAACCTGAACCGGCTTCCCATGCTTCGGTCTGATCTGCGCCGGCAACTCCTCAAGGTTGTCGGCGCTTTCTTTTTGGCCCAAGGCCTGCCGGTGGCCCCGGCCTTCTCTGCTGCCCGGCCGTCGGCGGTCGAGCGCCGCACCTTTGCCGCCTTCCTGGATGCCTTGCTGCCGCGTGACGACTTGGCCGGTTCAGCCAGCGACTTGCGCGTAGACGAACAGTTATGGGCGCTGGCCAGCCTCGATGGCCGCTTCGGAAGACTGGTTGCTCTTGGCTGCCAATGGCTCAACCTGACCGGCACGGGCAGTTTTGCCGACCTTGCGCCCTCCGATCAAATCAAGGTGATCGAATGGATGTCGGCCTCCGACTGGAACCAGATCCCGCGGCGCTTCTATGAACTGGTCCGGCAGACGGCCGTGGAAACCTACTACAGCAATCCTGCCGCCTGGGGCGGTTTGCCCATCAAGGCGCCACCCCAGCCCTTGGGTTACCCGCCTCCCTGGCAATGAATCGCCGCTACGACGCCGTCGTGGCCGGTTCTGGCGCCGGCGGTGCGGCAACCGCCTGGCGCCTCTGTGCGCAGGGGCTGAAAGTCCTGCTGCTCGAGGCCGGACCGCGTTTCGAGCCATCGCTCGATTACAGGCTGCACCTTCCCGACTGGGAACGCCAGGTATTGCCGCGGCGCCGCGCCAGCCAGGCCGAAGTCAGCTTTGGCGCCTTCAGCGCGCTCAACCCGGAAGAACGCAGCCTGCGCTCGTGGAACGCCGTGGCCGGGCCAGTCGTGCGTGGCGACTCGCGCGAGCCGATGGGGCCTGGCTACTGGCACGTTCTGGGCGTGGGCGGCAGCACGCTGGCCTTTGTCGGCGAATCGCATCGCCTGCATCCGGAGGCCATGAAACTGCAAAGCCGCTTCGGTGCCGGCTGCGACTGGCCGATCACCTATGCCGACCTCGAGCCCTATTACGGGCTCTGCGAACAATTGATCGGGGTTGCCGGCCCGGAGGAACAGGGCGCCCGCTGGCGCTCCACGCCGTTCCCACTGCCGCCGCACCCGTTCAGCCCGGCCGGAAGGCGACTGCAGTCAGCCGGAAGCAGGCTGGGGATGAACTGGCAGGCCAACTCGCGCGCCGCGCTCTCCATGCCGTACGACGGACGCCCTGCGTGCAATTACTGCGGCAACTGCAGTCGCGGCTGCCCCGTCGGCGACAAGGGGTCGGCCGATGTCACCTTCATTCGCAAAGCCGAACAGACCGGCCGGTTGACGCTGATGACAAACAGCCGCCTGCTGCGCCTGCATCCGGCAGGCGGTGGCCGCATTGCCTCCGTCGAATACGTCAGGGGCAAAGCGCGCCACCGGGTCGAGACGCCGGTATTGGTTCTGGCTGCCGGCGCCATACAAACCCCCCGCCTCCTGCTGGCCAACCGCAGCCGGCAGCATCCGCACGGATTGGCCAACAGTTCCCGCCAGGTCGGACGCAATTTCATGGAAAGCGTCTTCTGGTCGAGTACCGGCATCGTTCCCGATCTGGGCAACAGCCACGTCGGCCTGCCGTCGGATACCATCTGCTGGGACTTCAACGGCCCGCAAGGCATCCCCGATGTCATTGGCGGCTGCCGCTTCCATTCTGCCGTTCAGGAAATCGGGCTGGTCGGGCCCATTGCCTATGCTTCGCGCATCGTCAAGGGATTTGGCCGAGCCCTGAAGGAAGGTGTCCGCAATCAATTTGGCCACTGCCTTTCGGTCGGCGCCTTCGCAGAATTTCTGCCCAACGACGAGAGCCGGGTCGATCTCGACCCGACCAGGAAAGACGAATTCGGCATGGCGTTGCCGCGGATTCATTCGCACCTCGGGCAACCTGAAATCAGGCGACTGCGTTTCATGGCCGCCCAGGCGAGGAGGCTCCTGCAGGAAGCCGGAGCCAGCATCCTGGTTGAAGAATACGGTGCCTGGGATCTGTTCTCGGCAACCCATGTTTTCGGTACCTGCCGCATGGGCGCTTCGGCCGTTCACTCCGTCGTGGATGCACAAGGGCGCAGCCATGACCACCCGAACCTGTACATTGCCGATGCCAGCGTGTTCCCCTCGTCAGGCGGCGGCGAGGCGCCCTCGCTGACCATCCAGGCGCTGGCGCTGCGGACTGCCGACAACATCGTTTCCGGCAAGGTTGGAAGCTGACGTCCGGGGCTGCAGCTCAGGGCCGGCAGCAGCCCCTCGCCGCTTAGCTTAGCTGTCCCTTGCCGCAAATTGCGACTGGAACCACCTTGCGGCATGCTCCGCCGCCTGTTCCAGCGTGCCGGGTTCTTCGAAGAGGTGGGTCGCGCCCGGCACGATCTCCAGCTTCTTCTCGCAACGCAGCAGGTCGTAAGCCTGCCGGTTGAGTTCGATCACGACGTCGTCACGGCCGCCGACGATGAGCAGGGTCGGCGCGCGAACCAGAGTCAGCGCCTGCGGACCGGCGAGGTCGGGGCGGCCGCCGCGCGAGACCACGGCGGCGACGTCCGGGTGCCTGGCCGCCGCCTGCAGGGCCGCTGCGGCGCCGGTGCTGGCGCCGAAGCAGCCGAGCTTCATCCCCTTCGTTTCTGCATTTCCTTCCAGCCAGGCGAGGGCGGCGAGCAGGCGTTCGGTGAGGAGGCCGATGTCGAAGCGCGTTTCGTAGGTGCGGTCCTCCTGCGGCGTGAGCAGGTCGAAGAGCAGGGTGGCGATGCGGTATTCGTGCAGGACGCCGGCGACGTACTGGTTGCGCGGACTGTGGCGGCTGCTGCCGCTGCCGTGGGCGAAGGCGACGACGCCGAGCGGGCTTTCGGGCAGGGTCAGCGTGCCGGGGAGACTGACTTTGCCGGCGGGGATGAGGACTTCGCGCTGTTGCATCGTCAGGCCCCCATGCGCACACGCACCGGGATGCGGCGGCGGCCGAACTGTCCTTCGAATTTCTCGAAGCGGCCGGCGACGGGTGCGCCGCAGTGGTCGCAATGGCCTTCCTCGGTGAGGTCATAGGCGAGGATCTGGTGCCAGTCGCGCACGATGACGCCCTTGCCGCAGCCGGGGCAGAAGGTGGTGCCGCCTTCGGTGTCGTGCACGTTGCCGGTGTAGACGTGGCGGATGCCGGCGTCCAGGGCGATGCGGCGCGAGCG
>JAEHDO010000243.1 GCA_016880375.1 Betaproteobacteria bacterium
CGAGCAGCGCGGCGGCGTGCCTGGGCGCGGCGAGGGCCTGTTGCGCGACTGCCCGCGCCTGCTGGCGTGCCTGGCCTACGGCCGCGGCCAGCGCGGCCAGCCGCGCATCTGCGGCGAAGGCCCTGCGCGCCGGCTCGACAATTTCTTCCGCCAGGACATCCCAGTCGCGCGCCGTGCCGAGGGCGCGGGCCAGGTCGCGGATGGGCGGCACGACGGCCTGTTCGAGGCCTTCCGGCAGCACCGGCCGGAAAATGCGCAGGGCCGAGCGCAAGCGGCGCAGGGCAACGCGCATCTGGTGGATGAACTCGGGATCGTCCTCGCCTGCGCCAAGCTCGTTCAATTGCAGCTGGGCAACGCAGGCGGCGGCGAGGCCGCGGAAGGCCTCCAGCGGAGCTTGCGCCGCAACGAGCGGGGAGGGCGCGGCTTTCACCGGCTTGGGCGCGGCGCCCAGGCGCAGGCGGTAGCCGCGCTCCGCCTTGGAGAGGATCTCCGGGCGCAGCGGCAGATCGGCCGTGAGGGCGAGGGCAAGATCGAACAGGGTGCTCACCCGGCCCTGCACCAGTTCGAGCTCGATTTCGGAAAGGGCTTCGCGCCTGCCGCCGGCCTCGATCCCGCCGCGGTCGAGCATGAGCAGGACCGAAGCGCCACGTGCCGGAGACAGCCGCCAGGTGCGGCGCGTGAAGACGGTCTCGAAAGCCGGCTCGAGATGCGACTGGATGCGCTGCCGCTCGAGCAGCGCGCGCACCTGCGGGTCGTCGATGCCGGCGAAGTCGAAGCGTCCCGTGTAGGGCTGTTCCCATTCCGGCCGCACGGCGAGGCCGCCGCTGGCCGTGCCGGCGCACTTCACCGTCTGCAGCCAGCCGCGGCCCTGCCGGCGCGTGCGCAGGGCGATGCCCTGGCGCTGCAGGGCCAGGTCGGGGGTATCGTAATAGATGTTGACGAGCTTGCGCGTCGGCAGGCGTTCCGCCTGCCTCAGCAGCGGATGGCGCAGGAAGGCGCGGTGGGCGGCTTCCGGCAGGGCCAGCTTGAGCTCGACTTCTTCGGCCATGATGGACACATTATCGCCGAAGTCGCCCGGCCGGATGCTACTGGTAGCGCAGCGCTTCGATCGGGTCGAGCCGGGCGGCCTTTTTTGCCGGATAGAAGCCGAAGAAGATGCCCACCCCGGCGGCCACGGCGAAGGCGGTCAGCACCGAGCTGCCGGACACGACCACCGTCATCTTCGCCAGCTGGTTGGCGAGCGCCGCGCCGCCGACGCCGAGCACCAGGCCGATGGCGCAGCCGATGACCGAGATGATGATGGCCTCGAGCAGGAACTGGGCGAGGATGTCGCGCTCGCGTGCGCCGATCGCCATGCGGATGCCGATCTCGCGCGTCCGTTCGGTGACCGAGACCAGCATGATGTTCATGATGCCGATGCCGCCCACCAGCAGCGAGACCGAGGCGATGGCGCCCAGCAGCAGCGACATCACGCGCGTCGTCTCCGCCGCCGTGTCGGCCACCGCGGTGAGGTTGCGCAGGGTGAAATCGTTATCCGCCGCGTCGCGCAGCCGGTGGCGCTGGCGCAGCAGCGCCTCGATTGACTTCTCCACCGCCGGCATGGCCTCGGCGGAAGCGGCCTTGACCAGGATCTGGCGCACCGAGCCCTGGAAGGGCGTGCCGAATACCCTGCGCTGGGCGGTGGTGAGGGGCATGACCACCAGATCGTCCTGGTCGCGCCCCTCCAGGTTCTGGCCCTTGGGGGCGAGCACGCCGAGGACGACGAACGGCGCCTGGCCGATGCGGAAGGTCTTGCCGACCGGGCTTTCGTCGCCGAACAGGTTCTGCGCGACGGTCCTGCCGATCAGCGCCACGCGGGTGGCGGCGCGCACGTCGGAGTCGGTGAAGGCGGCACCGTCGGCCAGCGGCCAGGAGCGCGCATCGAGGTAGCTCGGCGTGGTGCCCTGCACCCAGGCGTTCCAGTTGTTCGGGCCATAGACCATCTGCACCGAGCCCCAGTGTACCGGCGCCACGGTATCGACGCCGTCCAGTTCGGCGATGGCATTGGCATCGGCGACGTTGAGCGTCGGCGCATTGCCGCTGCCGCTGCGCACACCGCCCGCCGAGGTGTAGCCGGAGAGGACGACGAAGATGTTGCTGCCCATCGAACTGATGGTCTGCGCCACGGCGTATTGCGCGCCCTGGCCGATGGCCATCATCAGCACCACGGCGCCGACGCCGATCACCATGCCGAGCATGGTCAGCAGCGTGCGCAGGCGGTTGGCGCCCATGGCGCGCCAGGCTTCGTGGAGCATGGCGCCTAGCATGATGCGGCCTCATGCTGCTGCGTCGGCGCGTCGTGCACGATGCGCCCGTCGAGAAAGCGCACCTGGCGCTTCGCGTGCGCGGCGATGTCGTTCTCGTGGGTGATGAGGACGATGGTGATGCCTTCGTCGTTGAGCGCGCGGAACACTCCCATGATTTCTTGGCTGGTATGGCTGTCGAGGTTGCCGGTGGGTTCGTCGGCGAGGATCAGGCTGGGCCGGTTTGTCAGCGCCCGGGCGATGGCGACGCGCTGCTGCTGGCCGCCGGAGATGCGGCTGGGCAGCGAGTCGGCATAGCTGCCGAGCCCGACCTTGTCGAGCATGGCCTGCGCCCGCTCGCGGCGCTCGGCGTGGCCGATGCCGGAATACACCAGCGGCAGCGCGACGTTGTCGGCGAGCGTCATGCGCGGCAGCAGGTTGAAGCCCTGGAAGACGAAGCCGATGGTGCGGTTCCTCAGCGCCGCCGTCTCGTCCTTTCCAAGTTCGGCGACGTTTCTTCCCGACAGGAAGTAGCGCCCTTCGCTGGGCCGGTCGAGGCAGCCGAGGATGTTCATGAAAGTCGACTTGCCGGAGCCGGAGGGTCCCATGATGGCGACGAATTCGCCCGGCAGTATGGCGAGATTGACGTCCTTCAGCGCCGGAAAGGGGCCGGCCGGCGTGTCGTAGGCCTTGAACAGCGCCTCGATGCGGATGACCGCCTCGGCCATCAGAACAGCCTCATGCGGAAAGTGCTGGACGATGCGGCGGGAGCGGCATTCGGCAGGTTTTCGCCCACGATTACCCGATCGCCTTCATTCAGGCCGTCGCCGGCGACTTCGGTGAAGCGCGAATCGGTGATGCCGGTGCTGATCTTGACCGGCTTGAGTTGCTTGCTGTCGAGGAGGTAAACGGTGCCGCTGCCGGCATCGCGCCGCTTCTCGCGCTTTTCGCCGCCGGCCCCGGCCTGGCCGCCGGGGCGGCTGCCGTTGGCGGATTTCGCCGCCTCGGCATCGGCCTTCTCGCCGGTCTTTTCGACCTTGTCCGTCTCGGCGGGCTTGAAGCGCAGCGCCGTGTTGGGCACCAGCAGCACGGCCTTTTTCTGCGCCACGACAATGCTGACGTAGGCCGTCATGCCGGGCAGCAGGATCTGCTCCGGATTCTCCACGGCGATGACGACGTTGTAGGTCACCACGTTCTGCTGCGTCGTCGGGTTGAGGCGGATCTGCTTGACCTTGCCGCGGAAGCTGCGGTTGGGAAAGGCGTCGACGTTGAATCGCACCGGCTGGTCGACGCGGATCGCGCCGATGTCGGCCTCGGCGAAGGTGGTGTAGATCTGCATCTGCGTCAGGTCCTGGGCGATCTTGAACAGCGTCGGCGTCTGGAAGCTGGCGGCGACGGTCTGGCCGACGTCGATCGAGCGGTCGACGACGACGCCGGACACCGGCGAGCGGATCACCGAGTAGCCGAGGTTGGCGCGGTCGCGGTCGTTCTGCGCGCGGGCGAGCCGGGCCTGCGCTTCCGCCGCTTCGCGCGCCTGCACTGCCTGGTCGAGCTCCTGGCGGGAGACGTATTCCTCCTTGAAGAGCGATTTCATGCGCGTCTCGTTGGCGCGCGCCAGTTGCAGCGAGGCCTGCGCGCTGGCCATGCCGGCGTCGCTCTGACGCACCTGGGCCGAGTAGATGGCATCGTCCAGCTCGGCGAGGACCTGCCCGGCCTTGACCTGATCGTTGAAGTCGACGTGGAGCTTCTTCACCGTGCCCGACACCTGGGTGCCGACGCTGACCAGCGTCACCGGGTTGAGCGTGCCGTTGGCCGAGACGGTCTGGGTGACGTCGCCCCGGGTCAGCTCGTGTGTCTTGTAGCGCTGCTCCGGATTTGCCGCGTCACGCTTCGCGTAGGCGTAGTAGCCGCCGAGGGCGACCAGGCAGGCGGCGGAGATCAGCATGATTTGCTTGCTGCGGGTCATCGGGAATCCTTTATTCGCTTCTGCCGCTTGCGGCAGGGGCGGGGGGGAAGAGGGCGGAGAGCAATCCGGCATCCAGGGCGCCGAGGGCCTGTGCGAGGCTGGCGCGGGAGATGAACCAGTTGTAGCCGGCCTGGATGCGCTGCAGGCGGGCATTGGCGAGCGCCGCCTGGGAGGCGAGCAGATCGAGGATGTTGCCCACGCCGGCGCGGTAGCGCCCGGCGACGACGCGCTCCGACTGCATGGCGCTCTCGAGCAGTTCTTCGGCGGTCTTCACCGACTGGGTGGCGGTGACGAGGTTGGCCTGGGCGTTCCACACGTCGAGCGCCACCTGCAGGCTGACCTGGTCGCGCCTGGCCGACTGGAGATCGGCGAGCGCTTCCGCCGTGCGCACCTTGTAGGTCGTGGAGAAGCCGCTGAAGATCGGGATCGTCAGGGTCAGGCCGAGGGTCGAGCTGTCATAGGTGGGCTGGCCGGACAGCCGGCTGGCCTGGGCGCCGATGCCGAGCGACAGCGTCGGCAGGTGTGCGGCTCTCGCTGCGTCGACGTTCGCCTGGGCGGCGCGAAATCCTGCCTCAGCCGCCGCCAGATCGGGGCGCAGCGCACGTGCCTCCTCGATCAGCCGTGCAATGTCGGCCTCGAAGTCGGCGCCGGGCTTGGCCGGCGGCAGCGGCGCCAGCTGGAGCGGCCGGGTGGGGTCGAGACCCATGACGTTGGCCAGCGCGCCCTGAGCGTTCTTCTGCAGTCCCTCGGCACTGATGCGGTTGAGTACGGCCTGGGCGTGGGCAGTGCGCGCCTGCAGGCGGTCCGCCGGCGTGGCGGTGCCGACGCGGTAGCGCGCCTCGGCGGCATTGAGGGATTCCAGTGCCGCCTTTTCGGAGAGCCGGCTGGCCTCCAGCGCGGCGGCGGCGGCCTGACGCTGGAAATAGGCTTGCAGGGCGGAAAGGAAGAGGGACTGCACGGTTGCATCCCGGTTGAACGAGGCGGCGGCGAACAGCTGGCGGGCGTTTTCCAGGTTGGCGGAGCGCGCGCCGAAATCGAACAGCACGTAGTCGAGGCCGATCGCTGCGCCGCGCCGCGTCGTGGCATCGTCGCCCAGTGCCGTCTCGGTGCGCTGGCGGGCAACGGAGGCGCTGGCCGACAGGCTGGGGAGGAAGGCGGATTGCGCCACCCCGACCTGGGCAGCCTGAACGCGCGCGCTCGCCCAGGCCTGGCGGGATTGCGGGTTGTTGCACAGGGCGACCTCCACCACGTCGGCCAACTCGAGCGGCTTGCTTACGTCGGTCGGCTGGCAGGGCGCCGTCAGAATGCGCACGCCGGCGATCGGCGGCACGGCGGCCAGGGTGCCGAACGGGTCGCCCTGGGCAAGCGCGAGCGTTTGCAGGACGGACAGTACCGCGAACAGGGTGCCGCGCCGCAGCACGGCGGAAAAGTCAGTTTGCATGGTACGGCGGTAATCAGCCTCGACAGGCAGATTCTACCGTTTCATGCCCCCCGGCAATGTTATGGAATGTAACGGGCTGCCCATCCGCCCTCAGGCGATGCCGGGATTGCTGGCGACTCCCAACAGCTTCGGCATATTGAGCTGGCGCGGTGCGACGACCTTCTTGTCGCGCAGCCACTTCGACACCACCTCCCACACCGGTTCCCCCGTGGCGCCTTCGGCCACCGGCGCCCAGCCGGCCACCTTGTAGGTCTTGCCGGCCTCGATCGGCTTGCCGTCGAGGCGCATGTCCTGGATGCGCGAACCCATCGCGGCAAGCGGGTCGCAGGTGTAGCTCATGCCGCCGACGCGCACCATGTCGCCGCCCTGCTGCTTGTAGGGATCGGCGTTGACCAGGTTGTCGCAGACATCCTCGAGGATGTTCTTGATCATCTCGCCGCTCAGGTCGGTGAGCGTCGTGTAGGGATAGGTGATGGCCGTCTGGTCCATGACATGCTCGAAGGTGATGGCCTGTCCGGGCAGGATGCTGGTGCCCCAGCGGAAGCCGGGTGAGAAGGCGATCTGCGCGCCCTTCACCTCCAGCAGTGCGTCGAGGATGAGCTGGTCCCAGCTGCCGTTGAAGTTGCCGCGGCGGTAGAGCAGTCCCTCGGAGACGGCCAGCTTCTCCTCCAGCTTCGCCCGGTGCGGCGCACGCACCTTGTCGAGATAGGCAGCCATGTCCCCGTCGGCCGGCAGCAGGTTGGAGAATACCGGCAGCAGCTTGTAGCGGAAGCCCCGGATCTTGCCGCCGCGGACGTCGAAGTCGAGCACGGAAAGATACTTGCCGTTGGAGCCGGAATTCATCACCAGGGTCTGGCCGCCGGCGTTCTTCACCACGGAGGGCGCCGGCACGCCGTCGTGGGTGTGGCCGCCGAGGATGGCGTCGATGCCGGTCACCCGGCTCGCCATCTTGAGGTCGACGTCCATGCCGTTGTGCGAGAGCACCACCACCACCTGGGCGCCCTTGCCGCGCGCTTCTTTGACGACCTTCTGCATCTCCTCGTCCTGCACGCCGAAGGTCCACTCCGGCGTGAAATGGCGCGGATGGGCGATGGGGGTGTAGGGAAAGGCCTGGCCGACGATGGCCACCGGCACGCCGTTCATCTGGCGGATGACGTAGGGCTTGAACACCGGGTCGCCGAAGTCGGTGGTCTTGACGTTCTGGGCGAGGAACTCGACCTTGCCGGCGAAATCCTTCTCGACGATCTCCTTGACGCGTTCGGCGCCCAGCGTGAACTCCCAATGGGGGGTCATGATGTCTACGCCGAGCAGCTTGCAGGCGTCGACCATGTCCTGGCCCTTGCTCCACAGCGCGGTGGCCGAGCCCTGCCAGGTGTCGCCGCCGTCGAGCAGCAGCGCGCCCGGGCGCGAGGCACGCAGGCGCTTCACCAGCGTGGCGAGGTGCGCGAAGCCGCCGACCTTGCCGTAGGTCTTCGCCGCCTCGGCAAAATCGAGATAGGTAAAGGCGTGCGCCTCGATGCTTTTCGGCTTGATCCTGAAGGCCTTGAGCAGGTGCTCGCCGACGAGATGCGGCGCCTTGCCCCGTGCTTCGCCCAGGCCGAGGTTGACGTTCGGCTCGCGGAAGTAGATGGGCATCAGCTGCGCGTGGCAATCGGTGAAGTGCAGCAGCGAGACGTTGCCGAATCGCGGCAGGTCGTAGAGTTTTTCCCCGCCCTGCGCGGCAAGCAGCCCACGGCTGTCGAGGGCGAAGCCGGCGGCGGAGGCGGCGGCGAGGATCTGCAGGAACTCTCTGCGGTTCATGGACATGTCGGGGGTCCTTAAAAAAAAGGCTTGGCAGCGCCAAGCCTCGGCCAGCTTGATCGCTGCTGGTTATTTGTTGTTGACGGGCGACTGCGGGTCGAGCAGCAGGGCGACGAGGTCCTTGATCTGCTGCTCGTTCAGCGCATTGGCGTGGCCGAAGCGCGGCATGGCCGAGCAGAGGTTGAAGGCCTTGGCGTTCCAGATCTTGCCGTAGGTGTACTTCTGGATTTCCGCCGTGTTGCCGCGGATCTTGCCGAACTGGTAGAGGCTCGGCCCGAGCGTGCCGAAGGAGGTCTCCTGCGGGCCGATCTGGTGGCAGTTGTAGCAGTTGCCGCCGCCGGGGACGCTGGCCGAGTCCGACCAGGTCATGCCGCGGCCGCTCTGCGCCAGCTTCTCGCCGGCCTTCCAGTCGCCCACAAGCTTGCCGTCGGCCGGGTACTTGACGGCTTCGAGCTGGTCGCGCTCCAGGCGAGCGGCGATGTCCTTGGGCGGCTTGTCGGCCGTGCGGTTGCAGACGGCCTGTACGCCGTCTTCATGGACGCGGTCGGCGCTGGCGATGCCTTTTGTCTTGAAATCGCGCTTCATCATGGCGACGGCTTCGGCGCGGTAGTTGCGGATTTCGTCGGCAAGGGCGGCACCGCAGGCGAGCGCGGCGATGCCGCAGACGATGGTGGTCTTGATCTTGATCATGGCTGTCTCCCCCTTAGCGCTTGATGCCCGGGCCCTTGTAGACCTGGCCGTTGGCGGTTGCCGTCATGTAGGTCAGCAGGGCGGTGATGGAATCCGACAGGTAGGCCGGCTCGGGGAAGCGCTGCTGGCGGAAGCAGTCGTTCATGCGCCACTGCTGCGTGAGCATGAAGCCGCCGGTCATGCGGTAACCCGGCCAGCCCTGGTAGGCCTTGACGGCTTCGGCCGGTTTTCTCAGGTTCGGCAGGTCCTGGGTGCGGATGCGCATGCCGTCGGCGCCGTGGCAGGTGGCGCAGGAGAAATCATAGGGGCCGGCGCGGTAGGCGAAGATCTCCTTGCCGATGTTGTAGGCTTCGACTTCCTTCGGGTGCTTCTGCGGCGCGGCGATCTTCAGGTTGCGCGACTGGGCGGCGACATAGGTGATGACCGAAACGTGATCCGGCGTCTTGCTGAGGTTGCTGAAGGGCTGCTTGCGGATGTCCTCTTCCTTGTAGCCGAGGTACTTCACCATGCAATGCACGACGCGTCGCTCGGCGTCCATGACCTGGCCGACATCGGCGAAGTAGCGCGGCATGTGCACGTAGGCGCCCTTGACGACGCCGGCCCCGAGGCCCAGGTCGCATTGCGCCATCGTGGCGCCGTTCGGACCCTTCCTGGTTTTCCAGATGTCCTCGCCGCGCGCCTCGAACAACTCGGCCGGGTTGTCCTCCTCCAGGAC
>JAEHDO010000244.1 GCA_016880375.1 Betaproteobacteria bacterium
CCGAGCCGGGCAAGTTCGCCAACTGGATCGCCCCGCCGGCGCGCGGCATCAACAACCAGCCGGTGGACTTCGAGTACGTGCGCTTCAACTGAGATAGGCCTGGAGCGGCAATCATGAACGACATCGTCAAGCAGCACCTCATCGACCCGGGCATCTGCATCCGCTGCAACACCTGCGAGGAGACCTGCCCGGTCAAGGCCATCACCCACGATTCGCGCAACTATGTCGTGAAGGCCGAGGTCTGCAACGACTGCCGCGCCTGCGTGCCGCCCTGCCCCACCGGCGCCATCGACAACTGGTTCCCCATCGCGCCGGGCAAGCCCTGGACGCTCGAGGAGCAGTACTCCTGGGACGAACTGCCCGCTGCGGCGCCGGTAACGGCGGCCGTCGCCGAGCCCGAAGACGTGGCGCGCCTCACCAGCGAAGCCACCGCCGGCCAGGGCGGCCCGGTGGCCGCGCCGTGGTCGGCGGAGAAGCCGGCGGTGAATCTCTATAGTGAAAAGGGTCCGATCACCGCCACCGTCTCCGGCAACTTCCGCCTCACCGGCGAAGATGCCAGCGCCGACATCCGCCACATCGTGCTCGACTTCGGCGGCGTGCACTTCCCGCTCCTCGAAGGCCAGAACATCGGCATCGTCCCGCCCGGCACCGACGAGCAGGGGCGGCCGCACCACGTGCGCCTCTACTCGGTGGCGAGCCCGCGCGACGGCGAGCGGCCCGGCTACCACAACTGCGCGCTGACGGTGAAGCGCGTCACCGAAGACCACGAAGGAAAACCGGTGAAAGGCGTCTGCTCGAACTACCTGTGCGACCTGAAGAAGGGCGACAAGGTGCAGGTGATCGGCCCCTTCGGCGCCAACTTCCTCATGCCCAACCATCCCGGCAGCTCGCTGATGATGATCTGCACCGGCACCGGCTCGGCGCCGATGCGCGCCATGACCGAACGGCGCCGCCGGCGCATGACGCTGAACGAAGGCGGCAGCCTGATGCTTTTCTTCGGCGCCCGCGTACAGGACGAGCTGCCCTACTTCGGCCCGCTGATGAAGCTGCCGAAGGACTTCATCGACATCAACTTCGCCTTCTCGCGCGTGCCCGGCGATCCCAAACGCTACGTGCAGGACCGCATCCGCGAACGCCACGACGACGTCTGGCGCCAGTTGAACGACGAGAACTGCTACATCTACCTGTGCGGCCTGAAGGGCATGGAAAAAGGCGTCGACGAAGCCTTCCGCGACGTCTGCCGCCAGCACGGCGGCGACTGGGACAGACTGCTGCCGCAGCTACGGGAAAAGAGCCGGTATCACGTCGAGACGTACTGATTGCCGTGGGAGCAGCCCATAGGCCCCACCCACAGAAAAGTCAGTCCCTGGGATACGGCGACGTTCGATTGCCACGCTATTCAGGCCTATCGACGGCCGCGCGGCGCCGGGGCGAGGATCGCTTCGATTTCCCGGATCAGATCCGGCACGCCCTTCGTCGCCACCGCGTACAGCCGCTCGTAGTTGATCTCGCCGTATTCGTGCGCAAGCACATTGCGGAAGCCGATGATGGGCGCCCAGGGAATCCCGCCATGCCGGCGCCGGCACTCCGCCGAGACGCGCCTTGCAGCTTCGCCGACGATTTCCAGCAACCGCTCGACGGCGAGCCGGGTGCGCTCGTCAGCCATCAGGGCGTCGTAGGAAATCCCCTGCATCATGTCCCGCGTGCGGCTCGCCGCATCCAGCATGTCCCACAAGTGGGCCGCATCCCGCTCACTTGGCTTCATACAGCACCCTGAGATCCGGCAGGATCGATTTGCGTCGATAGGGATTGCGCAGAATACCAGGGGGCGCCAGCTCGATACGCCGCTTGCCGAACAGTTCGGAAAGCGCGCCCTCCATCTCCGGCGCGCTCCACAGAGAGGGTGCTTTCTCCGGCTCGAACTCCACCATCAGGTCGATGTCGCTCTCGGGCGTCAATTCGTTGCGTGCCGCCGAACCGAACAGGCTCAATTTCCGGATGCCGTACTTGCGGCACAGCGCCGCCAGTTTCGCGCGCGGAATCCGCAGCGCCTGCTTGTCGGCGGCCCGATAGGGCGCAACCGGGCTGTGCAGCGCCGGGGCCGGGGCAACGACCTGCGGCCGATAGACCGCCGGCACCGCTTCGGCATTGATCGTTTTGCGGACCAGGCCGGCGATTTCGCGGAAAACCGGCGAGCGCCGGTTCGCCTGGTAATGCTTCTGGTTGCCGATCCAGGCGACCGTCAGCAAGCCGGCCGCCGCAAGCCGCTCCAGCTCGCGCTGCACCGCGCCAATGCCGGCACCGGCATGACGCACGATCTCGTTGGCGAAAAAACTGCGTTCCGGATGGCCGAACAGCAACCCCAGCACGCGCCGCTGTGTCTTGGTAAAAAGCGCCTCGGAAGGACCCGCCTCTATAGTTCCCATATTGGGAATAATAGCTCCCAATATGGGAATCTTCAAGGCCGGGGAATCAGACCGGCAGGATCAACCGGCGGCTTTCACCTCCACCACCACCTTGCCGGTGGCGTGGCCGGCCTCGACATGGGCCAGCGCCTCGCGCGCCTGGTCGAGCGGAAACACCTTGTCGACGATCGTCCTGACGCGGCCGTCGGCGAGCAGGCGGCCGAGCTGCGCCAGCTGCTCGCCGCTCGGGTGCATGAAGAGGTACTCGTAGCGCACGCCGTGTTGCTTCGCCAGGCGCAGGGTCTTGCGGCCGAGGAAATCGAGCAGCACGCCGAGGAGGGGATTCAGCCCGAATTCGCGCACCAGCCGGCTGTCCGGCTTGCCGGCGATGCTCACCAGCACGCCGCCGCGCCTGAGCACGGCGAAGGAACGGTGCTGGATGTCGCCGGCCTGCGTGTCGAAGACCAGGTCATAACCGCTGACGACGTCCTCGAAGCGTTGCGACTTGTAGTCGATGACGATGTCGGCGCCGAGGCTGCGCACCAGCTCGGCATTGCGCGCGCCGACCGTGGTGGCGACCGTCGCGCCGGCGTGGCGGGCGAGCTGGATGGCGAAGGTGCCGACCCCGCCCGAGCCGGCGTGGATCAGCACCTTCTGCCCGGCTTGCAGTCCGCCGAACTCGAACAGCGCCTGCCAGGCGGTGAGGCCGGCCAGCGGCACCGCCGCTGCCTCGACGTGGGAGAGGTTTGCCGGCTTCAGGGCCGCATCCGCCTCGGCCACCACGGCGAATTCGGCGAAGGCGCCGATGCGCCGCTTGTCCATGCGCGCGAACACCGCGTCGCCGGGCCTGAAGCGCGTCACGCCGGCGCCCACCGCCCGCACCACGCCGGACAGGTCGTTGCCGAGGATGAGCGGGAAGCCGAAGGGAATGATCATCTTCAGCATGCCGTCGCGGATCTTGAAGTCGACCGGGTTCACGCTGGCGGCATGCAC
>JAEHDO010000245.1 GCA_016880375.1 Betaproteobacteria bacterium
CTGACGGCGGTCGGCCGCAACAACCTGTTCTTCGTGCATCCGGATCACCTGCAGCGCCACACGCCGCGCATCCTCGACGGCATCGAGCGCCTGTGCGAGCATCTGGAAACGGCGCGTGCGCGCCGCCCGGCCGCCAGCCCCGCCAAGCAGGGCGCGGCGCCGACCGACACATTGCAAGGGAGGCCTTAGATGCGACTGACCGGAGGCGGCTGGCCAGGGAGTCTGGCCGTGGCGTGCGCCGCGATCCTGCTGGCCGCCTGCGAGGGCATCTTCACGGGCACGGCGGCGGAGAACATCCCGCTCGAGCCTGAGACCGGCGGCGGCTACAAGCCGGTCGTCGTCAAGCTGACCACCGAGATGTCCCCGGTCGCGTTCAATTTTCATGCGGAGCTCGGCAACCACCCCCACGAAACGGGCAAATGGAACAGCTACCAGTTCACCTTGTCGCGCGGCGGCCAGGTGGTCGCCAGCCGCCATTTCAATGTCACCTACACCGGTACTTACGATTTGCCGCCGGCCCATCCCGCGCAGGCGATCACGATGCTGACCCACCGCGTGGCGGAAAGCGGCGAGTACGCGTTGTCGATCCGGCCCGTCAAGGCCATCGACGTCGCCTTGCAAAACCCGCGCCTCGAAGTGCGCCGCAACGTGCAGGTGCCCCAGTAACATTTCGCGATGCCCTAGCCGGGAACGAAATAGCGTGCGCCGCCGTCGCGCATCTCGCGCAGCGGATGGCCGTACAGCCGCGACAGCGACTCGGCGGTGAGCACCGCCGCCACCGGCCCTTCCAGCGTGCGGCCCTCGCCGAACAGCAGCAGCGCGCGATCGGCGTGGCGCAGGGCGAGGTTGATGTCGTGCAGCACCATGACGATGCCGACGCCGTCCTCGCGCGCGCGCCGCGACAGCAGCTCCAGCACGGCGATCTGGTGGTTGAGGTCGAGGTGGGCGAGCGGCTCGTCGAGGAGATACAGGCGCGGCTGCTGCGCCAGCAGCGCAGCGATGGCCAGCCGCTGGCGCTCGCCGCCGGACAGGGTGTGCACCTCGCGCGCGCCGAGGCCGGCCAGGTCCACTGCCGCCAGCGCCTCGCGCGCGATGCGCTCGTCCTCCCGCCCTTCCCAGGCCCAGCGGCCAAGGTGCGGATGGCGCCCGATCAGGGCCGTCTCCAGCACCGTCGACTGGAAGGCGTCGATGTGGCCCTGCGGCAGCAGGCCGCGCAGCTGCGCGGCGCGGCGCGGGCCGAGCGCCTCGTAGCCTTCGCCGCAGACCGTGATCGATCCCGATTCCGCGGCGCGCAGCCCGGCCAGCGTGTTGAGCAGGGTGGTCTTGCCGGTGCCGTTGCGGCCGAGGATGGCCAGGCGCTCGCCGGCGGCGAGTTCGAAGCCGAGGCCGGCGGCCACGCGCACGCTGCCGATATTTACGTCGAGATCAATGACGGTCAGCAGCGTGCTCATGCCGCGCTCCCCCGGGGGCTGCGTGTGAGCAAATACAGGAACACCGGCACGCCGATCAGCGCGGTGAGCACGCCCACCGGCAGCTGCTGCGGCGCGACGATGGTGCGCGCCAGGGTGTCGGCCAGCGTCAGCAGCGCGCCGCCGGCCAGCGCGGCGGCC
>JAEHDO010000246.1 GCA_016880375.1 Betaproteobacteria bacterium
GAGGCGGAGAAGGAACTGGGTGTGGCGGGCGATCTCGCCGCCGACCCCCGCCTTCCACGATCTACGCCCTTCCCTCTTCCGCCGGTGCCGCCTACCTATGCAGAACAATGGGCCGCCGAGCGGCTGTTGCGCGCCGGCCTGTCATTCACCGCTCGTCCCGTAGCACGCAACACCCTGCCCTATGACGGCCGCAGCCAATGTGCCGGCTTCGGCACCTGCGCGCCGATCTGTCCCACCGGGGCGCAATATTCTGCGATGGTGCACATAGATAAAGCGGAGCGCCTCGGCGTCCGCGTACTTGAGAACTGCCGGGTTGACCGACTGCATGCCGACGCTTCCGGGCAAATCAGGAGCGCCGCCTTTTCCCGCCCTGACGGCAGCACCGGAATCGCACAAGGGACGCTCTTCGCCATCGCCGCCAACGGCATCGAAACCCCTCGTCTTCTGCTGATGTCGGCCTCCGATCGCTATCCACAGGGGCTCGCCAATTCATCTGGGCAGGTCGGGCGCAATTTCATGGACCATCCAGGGCTGTATGTCCGGATGGAATTGCCCGAGGCGGTATACGCTGGCCGCGGTCCCCTCACCACAAGGCAATGCCTCGACTACTGCGAAGGCAGTTTCAGGCGCTCGCATGCCGCCTGGTTGATGGACACCAACAACACCCTCGACCTGCATACGATTACCGAACAGGAACTCTCCAAGGGACTATGGCCTCCCGAGCTTGATACCGCCATTCTCCGGCGCGCCCAACACCAGTTTCAGATTGATGCGCATATGGAACAGCTGCCGCACGCCGACAACCGCATCACTCTGAATTGGGCGCGCAGGGACCGCGCCGGGCAGCCAAAAATCCGACTGAACTACTCCTATGGCGATTACGAGCAAGCCGGACTTGAGCGGATCCGCGGCGTGTTCCGCACCATCAGCCTGACCCTGGGTGCACGCAAGGCCCATCTTTCCGAGCCTTTTGCGCACCACCACCTGATGGGCACCACGCGCATGGGGACCGACCCGCGCCGATCCGTGACGAATGCTCATGGCCGGACCCACGATCATGCCAACCTGTTCCTGCTGGGTTCGTCGCTGTTCCCGACTGGGGGAACAGCCAATCCGACCTTGACCATTGCCGCGCTGGCGCTGCGCACGGCAAGAGCAATGCTCCAGAGACTCCGTCCTGGCTAATCCTCGATTTCCTGGCGCCGCTCTTCGTGGTGCTTGACATCGCCGCGCTGCTTTCGGCCGTACTCCTCCACTTGGCGCTTGGCGGCGTCGAAGGCGTCGCGCAAGGCGACATAGATGTCCTCGTGCTTGTCCCGGTTCACCACGATCTCGCTGCCCGGCACCTTGATGTCGATGCGCACGTTGTGCAGCTTGCCCTGATGGTGGTGCTTGTGCGGCAGTTCCACGGTGACATGGCAGCCGATGATGTTCGGGTAGAAGGTCTCCAGCTTGGCAACCTTTTCGCGAATGTGGGTTTCCACCGCGTCGGAATGGGGAATGTCCTTGAAAGTGATCTGTACGGGTCTTTGCATGGCGACACCTGTTTTCTGTGAGTGGATGGATAGCCGTTTTTAGGATAGCTGTCGGACGCGGCACAGCTTTGAGCTAAATCAATCTGCCGTTGTCCGCCTGTCGACTTGCCGCGCCAGGGTGCGCAAGGGTTCGGACACCGTCACCGGATAGGCCGGCGCGGCGGCGAGGCTGCACAAGGGCGCAGGCAGCCGCGCCAGTTCCTCCTGCGTGCGGCGGCGCACGTCTTGCAGCGACGGCGAGGGCTGCAGCCGGCGGCCGTTGCGCATCACCTCCTGCAGCAGCCCCTGCCCGGCGGGGGCGGCATCTCCCGTGGTGAGGAGATCGCCGGCCATGCAGCCGGCGCCATCGAAGTTGCGGATCACCTGCTTGCGGCCTGGCCAGGTAGCCTTTCCCTCGGAGCGCTTCCGTCGCGGCAGACCGGCGTATTCCTGCAGCTTGTAGGCGCAATCGAGATAGGGCGCATCGGCCGAGGTGTTCATGCGCGTACCGACACCGAAGCCGTCAATGGGAGTGCCGCTTTCCAGCAGATTCTGCACGCGATATTCGTCGAGGTTGCCGCTGGCGAAGATCTTCACCGCCGGCAGCCCGCCATCGTCAAGAATCCGGCGTACGCGGCGGGCATGCGCACCTAGGTCGCCGCTGTCGATGCGCACGGCGCTAATGTCAATCCCCTCGCCCGCCAGCCGGTGCGCAAGCGGCACCAGCCTGTGCGCAGCGGCCTCTGTGTCGTAAGTGTCGATCAGCATCGTCGCCGCGGCCGGGTGCGAACGGGCGAAATCCTCGAAGGCCTGCA
>JAEHDO010000032.1 GCA_016880375.1 Betaproteobacteria bacterium
CGCATGCGCGAAGCCGGCGTGCCCTGCATCCCGGGATATGACGGCAGCGACCAGTCCGACGCCACGCTGACCCGGGAAGCGGAGAAGATCGGCCTGCCGCTGATGATCAAGGCGGCGGCCGGCGGCGGCGGGCGCGGCATGCGCCGCGTCGCGGATTTCGCCGAACTGCCGGCGGCGCTCGCCTCGGCGCGCTCCGAAGCGCAGTCGGCCTTCGGCTCGGGCGAGCTGATCCTCGAATACGCACTGACGGCGCCGCGCCACATCGAGGTCCAGGTCTTCGCCGACACGCAGGGGAACGTCATCCACCTCGGCGAGCGCGACTGCTCCATCCAGCGCCGCCACCAGAAAGTCATCGAGGAGGCGCCGTCCCCCGCCGTCACACCGGATCTGCGCGCGCGCATGGGCGAGGCAGCGGTGCGGGCAGCCAGGGCGATCGGCTACGTCGGCGCCGGCACCATCGAATTCCTGCTGGGCAGCGAGGGCGATTTCGTCTTCATGGAGATGAACACCCGCCTGCAGGTCGAGCACCCGGTGACGGAACTCATCACCGGCCTCGACCTGGTCGACCTGCAGTTGCGCATCGCCGCCGGTGAACCGCTGCCGCTCGCACAGGAGGACGTGCATCTCGACGGCCACGCCATCGAGGCGCGGCTCTACGCCGAGAATCCCGACGCCGGCTTCCTGCCGCAGACCGGCACGCTGCTGCGCTGGCAAGTTCCAGCCGGCGTGCGCGTCGACGCCGGCGTCGACGTCTGCACGGAGATCACTTCCCACTATGATCCGCTGCTGGCGAAGATCATCGCCCATGGCGCCACGCGCGAGGAAGCGCGGCAGAAGCTCATCGCCGCCCTGCGCGGAACGACGGCGCTCGGGGTCACCACCAACAAGGCCTTCCTCGTCGGCTGCCTCGAGCATCCGGAATTCTTCGCCGGTCGTGCCACCACCGATTTCATCGCCGCCCACTTCGCGCCGCAGGCCGATGCCGACCCGCGCAGCGAACTCCTCGCCGCCGCCGCGCTGATTCTCGCGCAGCAGAGCGCCGCGCGCCTGCCGCAGCCGGACCTCGCCTTCTGGCGATCGAGCGGCACGGCGACGACGCATTTCACGCTCGGCATCGGCAACCGCGCCGTGCCGCTGAGACTGACTTTTCTTTCCCCTCTCCCCAGCCCTCTCCCCGGAGGGGCGAGGGGGCCAAACACCCCTCACCCCAACCCTCTCTCCGCAGGGGCGAGGGAGCAACACTCCCCTCTCCCGCTCGCGGGAGAGGGGCAGGGGGAGAGGGCTAGGGGTCGCTTCGAAGCCGAAGTCGGCGGCATCACCAACCAGCTCGAACTGCTCTCCTGCGACGCCGACGCCTGGCGCATCGCCTTCGCCAACCTCCACCTCACCGTCCGCCACGCCTTCGACACCGAGGGCCGCCTGCACCTGGAGGTCGACGGCGCGCAGGCCGTCGTCACCGACCTCACCATGCAGCCGGCGCAGGCACGCGAATCCGCCGCCGGCAGCGGCCGCCTCACGCCGCCCATGAACGGCCGCGTCGTCGCCGTGCTGGCCGTGGCCGGCGCCAGAGTGTCGCGCGGCCAGGGCCTGATCGTGCTGGAGTCGATGAAGATGGAGCACACCCTCGCCGCGCCCTGCGACGGCGTGCTGGTGGAACTGACTTGCACGGTGGGCGAGCAGGTGGCGCCGGGGAAACTGCTGGCGCGCGTCGAGGCAGCATGATGCTGACGCAACCCAACCCCCGCCACTACACCCCCGACCACGAGGCCTTCCGTGCCACGGTGCGGCGCTTCGTCGAGCGCGAGATCATTCCGCATGCCGCCGAGTGGGACGAGGCCGGCGGCTTCCCGCGCGAGTTGTATAAAAAGGCCGCCGCCGCGGGCCTTCTCGGCGTCGGTTTCCCGGAGGAGTACGGCGGCACACCGGCCGACCACTTCTACCGCCTCATCCTCGCCGAGGAGATGGGCCGCTCCGGCAGCGGTGGCACCGGCGCCAGCCTGATGAGCCACACCATCGGCCTGCCACCGCTGGTGGCGGGCGGCAGCGCAGAGCTCAAGGCGCGCGTGATCCCCGGCGTGCTCGCCGGCGAGAAGATCAGCGCGCTGGCCGTCACCGAGCCGGGCGCCGGCTCCGACGTCGCGCAGCTTTCCACGACCGCGCGCCGCGACGGCGATCATTACGTGGTGAACGGCAGCAAGATGTTCATCACCTCCGGAATGCGCGCCGACTGGTATACCGTCGCCGTGCGCACCGGCGGCCCGGGCGCGTCCGGCGTTTCGCTGCTCGCCATCGAACGCCAAGGTGAACATGTGCCCGGCTTCACCCGCACCGAGCTGAAGAAGATGGGCTGGTGGGCCTCCGATACCGCCGAACTGCACTTCGACGACTGCCGCGTGCCGGCGGCGAACCTCATCGGCGCCGAAGGCCAGGCGTTTCCGCTTATCATGCGCAACTTCAACGGCGAGCGCCTGACGCTGGCGGCCTCGGCCTGCGGTGCGGCACAAGCCTGCCTCGAGGACGCCGTCGCCTGGGCGCGCGAACGCAGGACCTTCGGCCAGCCGCTGATCGCCCACCAGGTGATCCGCCACAAGCTGGTCGACATGGTCGAGCGCATCGAGGCGACGCGGGCGCTCATCGACGACCTCGCCTCAAGGCTCGACGCCGGCGAACAACCCG
>JAEHDO010000247.1 GCA_016880375.1 Betaproteobacteria bacterium
GCGGCGGCACGTCGCGCAGGACGATTTTCATGATCGGCCAGTTGAGGCCCCAGCCGAGCGCCAGCAGGGCGAGCAGCAGCAGGCCGAAGGAGGAAAGGCGAGCGCGTTCTTCTGTCATGTCGGGGCGGTTGCGCAGCCCCGGCGCGGAGCGTGCAGCATGTATAATTCCTCGTTTCGAAAGTCTAGCACCGACATGGAAGCCGAACGCCTCAACAGCCTTGCCAATCGCCTCTCGGACCTGCACGCACGCGAGCAGGATCTGCGGAGGTATCTTTGACTTCGATGCCAAGCAGTCGAAGCTGAACGAAGTCAGCCGCGCCCTCGAAGACCCGGCCGTCTGGAACGACGCCGCCCGCGCCCAGGAGCTGGGCCGCGAGAAGAAAGCCCTCGAAGGCGTCGTCGTCGCCCTGTCCGGGATCGACCAGAACCTGCGCGATGCGCGCGAGCTGTTCGAGATGGCGCGCACAGAAAGCGACGACGACACGCTGCTCGCCGTCGAGGCCGACGCCGCCGGCATCGAGTCGCAGGTGGCGGCGCTGGAGTTCCGCCGCATGTTCTCCAACCCGGCCGACCCCAACAACTGCTTCCTCGACATCCAGGCCGGCGCCGGCGGCACCGAGGCGCAGGACTGGGCCTCGATGCTGCTGCGCATGTACCTGAAGTACTGCGAACGCAAGGGCTTCCAGCCGGAGGTGCTGGAGGAATCCGACGGCGAGGTGGCCGGCATCAAGACCGCCACGCTGAAACTCACCGGCGAATACGCCTACGGCCACCTGCGCAGCGAGACCGGCATCCACCGCCTGGTGAGGAAATCGCCCTACGATTCCAACGCGCGGCGCCACACCTCCTTCGCCAGCGTCTTCGTCTATCCGGAGGTCGACGACTCCATCGAGATCGAGATCAACCCGGCGGACCTGCGCATCGACACCTTCCGCGCCTCCGGCGCCGGCGGCCAGCACATCAACAAGACCGATTCGGCGGTGCGCATCACGCACGCCCCGTCAGGCATCGTCGTGCAGTGCCAGAACGACCGCTCGCAGCACCGCAACAAGGCCGAGGCCATGGCCATGCTGAAGTCGCGCCTCTACGAAGCCGAGCTGAGGAAGCGCCAGGCGGCGGCGCAGCAGATGGAGGACGCCAAGACCGACATCGGCTGGGGCCACCAGATCCGCTCCTACGTGCTCGACCAGTCGCGCATCAAGGACCTGCGCACCAACGTGGAAACCGGCAACACCCAGGCCGTGCTCGACGGCGATCTCGACCCATTCATCGAAGCCAGCCTGAAACAGGGCGTCTGAGGAAAAATCATGACCGAACAAAACCAACTGCCCCAGGACGAGAACCAGATCATGGCCGAGCGCCGCGAGAAGCTGGCGAAGCTGCGCGCCGGGGGCGTCGCCTTCCCCAACGACTTCCTGCGCGAGAACACCGCCGAGAAGCTCGACGAGCTCTACGGCGAGAAGAGCCGCGAGGAACTGGAGGCCCAGCCGGTGGACGTCTGCGTCGCCGGCCGCATGATGCTGAAGCGCGTCATGGGCAAGGCCTCCTTCGCCACCGTGCAGGACCACTCCGGCCGCATCCAGCTCTACGTCAGCAACGACAAGACCGGCGAGGCGGTGCACGCCGCCTTCAAGCACTGGGACATCGGCGACATCGTCGGCGCGCGCGGCACGCTGTTCAAGACCAAGACCGGCGAGCTGACCATCAATGTCTCCGAACTGCGCCTGCTCACCAAGTCGCTGCGGCCGCTGCCGGAGAAGTTCCACGGCCTCACCGACACCGAGCAGAAGGTGCGGAGCCGCTACCTCGACCTGATCACCAACGAGCGCACGCGCTGGGTCTTCGCCGCCCGCTCGCGCCTGGTGTCCTCGATCCGCGGCTACATGAGCGGCCACGGCTTCCTCGAAGTCGAGACGCCGATGATGCACCCCATCCCCGGCGGCGCCTCGGCCAAGCCCTTCAAGACCCACCACAACGCGCTCGACATGGAGCTGTTCCTGCGCATCGCGCCGGAGCTCTACCTCAAGCGCCTGGTGGTCGGCGGCTTCGAGAAGGTGTTCGAGATCAACCGCAACTTCCGCAACGAAGGCATCTCGACGCGCCACAACCCCGAGTTCACCATGATGGAGTTCTACGAGGCCTACTCGGACTACCAGCTGCTCATGAACTTCACCGAGGGCCTGCTGCGCCACGCCGCGCGCGAGGCGCTCGGCAGCGAGACCTTCGAATACCTGGGCCGCACGCTGGACTTCGCCAAGCCCTTCGCCCGCATGACCGCCGTCGAGGCGATCCACAAGCACCATCCCGGCTATTCGCTCGAACAGCTCAACGACATCGCCTGGCTGAAGGCCAAGCTGAAGGAGCTGCACGTCGAGCCGAAGCACGGCGGCGCCACGCTGGGCGAACTCCAGCTCGCCCTGTTCGAGGAAACCACCGAAAGCGAGCTGTTCGAGCCGACCTACATCGTCGACTGGCCCGCCGAGGCGAGCCCGCTCGCCCGCCGCAGCGACAAGAACCCGGAGATCGCCGAGCGCTTCGAGCTCTACATTGCCGGGCGCGAGATCGCCAACGGCTTCTCCGAGTTGAACGATCCGGAAGACCAGGCGGCGCGCTTCCTCGAGCAGGCCAGGGCCAAGGAGGCCGGCGACGAGGAGGCAATGTACTATGATGCAGATTATGTCCGTGCGCTGGAGTACGGCCTGCCGCCGACCGCCGGCTGCGGCGTCGGCATCGACCGCCTGGTGATGCTGCTCACCGACAGCCCGAGCATCCGCGACGTGATTCTCTTCCCGCAATTGCGGCCGGAGGTGTAAGGAATTGTTTCTGCGTCAGCCGATTGCCCGCTGGCGCGTTATTTCCGCTGAAGTCCCAAACAGGAGAAACAGCATGGAAGCCCAAACTGCAGGCAACAAAATGCACCCCGTCCTCTGGATTGCCGCCATCGCGGTGATCCTGCTTTCGGCAGCCGGCATCGGCGCCATTTTCGGCGTCATCCCGACGGCCGACAGTTCCTCGAAGCAGTCCGAGCCGGTCACCGCCGC
>JAEHDO010000248.1 GCA_016880375.1 Betaproteobacteria bacterium
CCTGGGGATGCAGACGCCGTGGAAATCCTGGTTGGTTTCCTTGCGGCCCTTGTCCGAGTACTGCCCGACGGAAATTTTCAGCTGGTTTGCCATGCTTCAGGCGGAAAGGCCCCGGGCCGTCGCGGGTCCGGGGCCGTCCCTTTTCGGGGTTGCCTAGCTGAAGGAGCGCTTGGGCGCGGTTTTCACGTGCGTCGCATACAGCGTCAGGCCGGTGAATGCCAGGCCGCCGACGAGGTTGCCGAGCACCGTCGGAATCTCGTTCCAGATGAAGTAGTCGAGGATCGAGAAGTTGCCGCCCAGCATCAGGCCCGAGGGGAAGAGGAACATGTTGACCACCGAATGCTCGAAGGTCATGGCGAAGAACAGCATGATCGGCATCCACATGGCGATGACCTTGCCGCTCACCGTGGTCGAGATCATGGCGCCGACGACGCCGGTGGACACCATCCAGTTGCACAGCATGCCGCGCATGAAGATGGTGAGCCAGCCCATCAGGCCGTACTGCGCGTAGCCCAGCGTGCGCGCCTCGCCGATGTGGCCGATCTTGGTGCCGATGTCGTTGGGCGGCGTCGAGAAGCCGTAGGTGAACACGAAGGCCATCATGAAGGCGACGGTCAGCGCGCCGAGGAAGTTGCCGGTGAAGACGAGGCCCCAGTTTTTCAGGATGGCATTGATGGTGACGCCCGGACGCTTGTCCAGCCAGGCGAGCGGCGTCAGCACGAAGACGCCGGTGAGCAGGTCGAAGCCCAGCAGGTAGAGCATGCAGAAGCCGACCGGGAAGAGGATCGCCCCGACCAGGGCGGAGCCGGACATCACCGAGGCCGACACCGCGAACACCGCGGCCAGCGCGAGGATGGCGCCGGCCATGTAGGCGCGGATCAGCGTATCCCGGGTGGACATGTAGATCTTGGATTCGCCGGCATCCACCATTTTTGCGACGAATTCGGCTGGCACGAGATAGGACATGGCATTTCCCTTCAATGGATGGTTGTGTGCTTGCTTCCGCGCGGATCAGACGGCCAGGAAAACCTGGCCGTTTTCCACCTTCACGCCGAATGTCCCGCAGTGCCCGACATCGGGCGCGGCGGCGTGGCCGTCTTCCAGGCCGATCTTCCAGCCGTGCAGCGGGCAGGTGACCTGGCGGCCATGCACGATGCCCTGCGACAGCGGGCCGCCCTTGTGCGGGCACTTGTCGTGCAGGGCGAAGACGGCGTCGTCGGCGCTGCGGAACACGGCGATGTCGCCGGATGCCGACTTGACGACGCGGCTGCCCAGGCGCGGGATGTCCTCCAGCGCGCAGAGCAGCTTCCATGCGGTAGCGGTTTTCCTTTGAGCGAGTGCGGCAGTCATGGCTATACCTCCAGCGGTTCGAATTCGCGGCGCGCGAGGGGCTGCTCGACGGCGGCCTGCCACGGGTCCTCGTAGTTTTTCAGGGCGTCGAGCAGCCGGGCGTGCAGGGCGCGGCGGCGCTCGATGTCCTCGACGACCGCCTGCTTGACGCGGTCGAGGCC
>JAEHDO010000249.1 GCA_016880375.1 Betaproteobacteria bacterium
GCGCATGCCGAACACGCGCTGCTCGAGCAGGTCCTCCGCGTCTTCGGCGATGTCGAGCCACTCGGCCTCGCCGGCAGCCGCCGGCATGCGCCGGCGCAGGTCGGCCAGGTCGCCCGGACGCGCCGCCTCGCCGAGCAGCTGCGGCAGGTCGATGAACAGGCGCCAGACATATTCCTGCAGGCACTCGGCGGCGATGGCGCGTTCGCGATCCTCCTTCACCGCGCCATCCGCCTCGACGCCATGGGCCGCATCGCAAGCCGCCGCGGCAGCGACGCCCTGCGCCTTGCCGCAGACGCTGAACAGCAGCGGCACCCGTCTGAGCGCCTCGCCGATGCCCTTGCCCTCCAGCACGCGGCTGGCGAGGACCGGACGGGAGGAAAGGATTCTCGCCCCGGCAATCCGCTTGCCGTCCCAGGCGATTTCGAATTCCAGCTTGCCTTCTGCGATCATTTTCTTTCCACTTCGCAAGCCCATTGGGATAACAAGAAGCATGCCGGCTCGTTCGGCATTTATTATTCCTTATTAACAGATAGTTGCAAATACCAGACGGGCATTCAAGGGAAACTTTTGCCAGCCATTGACCGATACTGGAAAGATAATAACCGGCAGGGGAAATTTCGTTCTTTGACCTTGATCAGCCAAATCGCTGCCATTCGCCGCCCAGCAGCGATTGGACAAAGGCGGTGGCGGCATCGAGGTGCGCCCGCGCCTCGGCGCTGAGGGTCTCGCCCAGTTCGAATCCGAGGCCACGGATGGTCAGCAGCCAGGCCGGCGGCGGCTCGCGCCCGGTGACCTGGCGGAACACGGCGAGGAGGGCATCGGGTTTCATGGCGTGGGTGGTATAGCCGAAGTCGCGCAGCGGCTGCAGGCGGTCGAAGAAGTATGGCGGCACGCAGGAGACGCTGGCATCGACGAACAGCACGCGCGCGCAGCCATCGAGATCGAGCGCATGCTCGGGCTGCAGCTGGAAGTCGGTGAGCAGCGTCACCCCGCCCCATTCGGGATGGCCGGGCCGCGCCGCCTCGAGTCGCTCGATCAGCGCCGGCCCGAGGGCGTCGTCGCCGCGGCTCGGGTTGCCCCAGCCGAAGATCAGCAGGGGGCCGGCCACGGCATCAGCCGCCGTTCCGCGCCAGCCGGCCGACCACGCCCCCCCCGGCATCGACCAGCTCCAGCTCCAGCGGCATTTTCCCCAGCGCGTGCGTGGCGCAGGACAGGCAGGGGTCGAAGGCGCGGATGGCGACCTCGATGTGGTTGAGCAGGCCCTCGGTGAGCGTGCGGCCGTCGAGGTACTGCATGGCCACCTGGCGCACCGCCTCGTTCATCGCCTGGTTGTTGTGGGTGGTGGAGACGATCAGGTTGGCATTGACGATCTGGTCGTCCTCGTTGATGCGGTAGTGGTGGATCAGCGTGCCGCGCGGCGCCTCGATGACGCCGACGCCGCGCAACTGGCGCTCGCCGCGCACGATAAGGTCGCCGCCGGAAAGATCGTTGTCGAGCAGCAGCTCCTTGATGCCCTCGGCCGCGTGCAGCATCTCGATCATGCGCGCCCAGTGGTAGCCGAGCGGCGCCGACAGCGCGGCGCCGCCGTCGAAGGCCTTGAAGGCGACGCGCTCGGCCTCGGCCAGTTCGGTCGGGATGAAGCCGCACTGCGCCACCCGCGCCAGCGGACCGACCCGGTACCAGCCGGCCTCGGCGCCCTGCTCGAGGATGAAGGGAAACTTCATGTACGACCAGGGCTTCACTTCCTCGTGGATCAGCTCGTAGTAGCTCTGGTAGTCGGCGTGGTCGAAGATCGCGCCGCCCTTGCCATCGGTGGCGCGCAGGCCGCCGTGGTAGAGGTCGAGCGCGCCGTCGGCGCGCACCAGGCTGAGGAGGTTCGAGTCGAAGCGGCCGAAGGAGGCGTAGAGTTTCGCGTTGTCGGCAAACAGCTTGCGGATGATGCCGACCGCCTCGCGGCTCCATGCGACGATGGTATCGATCTCGCCGAGCAGCTCGGCGCGCTCGGCGCGCGTCAGGTTCTTGTTCACCCCGCCCGGCACCGAGCCGGTGCCGTGCACGCGCTTGCCGGCGGTGTGGCGGATGATCTCCTGGCCGTACTTCCTCAGCAGCACGCCCTTTTTGGCCACTTCCGGCGCGACGGCGGCAACGCCGACGATGTTGCGCTTTGCCACGTCGGCGTCGAAGCCGAACAGCAGGTCGGGCGAGGCGAGGTGGAAGAAGTGCAGCGCATGCGACTGCAGGATCTGGCCGAGGTGCATCAGGCGGCGCATCTTCTCCGCCGTCGGCGTCAGCTGTTTCGCGCCGACGATGATGTCGAGCGCCTTCGAGGCGGCCAAATGGTGCGACACCGGACAAATGCCGCACAGGCGCTGCACCATCACCGGTACTTCCCAGTAGGGCCGCCCCTGGATGAACTTCTCGAAGCCGCGGAACTCGACGATGTGCAGCCGCACCTGGTGCACCTTGTCGTCGGCGTCGAGCAGGATCGTCACCTTGCCGTGGCCCTCGACGC
>JAEHDO010000250.1 GCA_016880375.1 Betaproteobacteria bacterium
AGCCGGGTGCCCGAGCCGCCGGCGAGAATGATTCCCTTCCGCTTCGCATTCATGGCTTCAGTCCGAATAATGTTGCGCGACCCAGTCGCGATAGGCGCCGCTGGTGACGCGGCTCGTCCATGCCGTGTTGTCGAGGTACCAGCGCACCGTCTTCCCGATGCCGCTGGCGAAGCTCTCCGCCGGCCGCCAGCCCAGCTCGCGCTCGAGCTTGTCGGCGTTCATGGCGTAGCGGCGGTCGTGGCCGGGGCGGTCCTTGACGTAGGTGACGAGCTTCTCGTGCGGCACCACCGGCGAGCCGGGGTGCAGCCTGTCGAGCAGCGCGCACAATGTCTTCACCACGGCGAGGTTGGTCATCTCGGCGCGCCCGCCGACATTGTAGGTCTCGCCCGTGCGGCCCTTCGCCAGCACGGCGCGGATCGCCGAACAATGATCGCCGACGTAGAGCCAGTCGCGCACGTTGAGGCCGTCGCCGTAGATCGGCAGCGGCTTGCCGGCGATGGCGTTGAGGAGGATCAGCGGGATCAGCTTCTCGGGAAACTGGTAGGGGCCGTAGTTGTTCGAGCAGTTGGTGGTCAGCGTCGGCAGGCCGTAGGTGTGGTGGTAGGCGCGCACCAGGTGGTCGGAGGCCGCCTTCGAGGCCGAATAGGGGCTGTTCGGCTGGTAGGGATGCGTCTCGGCGAAGGCCGGGTCGTCCATGCCGAGCGAGCCGTACACCTCGTCGGTCGACACGTGCAGGAAGCGGAACGCCGCCCTGGCTTCGCCGCCGAGCGCCGACCAGTGGGCGCGCGCCGCCTCGAGCAGGGTGAACGTGCCGTTGATGTTGGTCTGGATGAACTCGGCCGGGCCGTGGATGGAGCGGTCGACGTGGCTCTCGGCGGCGAAGTGCACGATGGCGCGCGGCGCGTGCCGCTTCATCAGGTCGCCGAGCAGTTCGGCGTCGTTGATGTCGCCCTGGACGAAGTCGTGGCGCTTGTCGCCGCGCAGGCCGGCGAGATTCTCCGGATTGCCGGCGTAGGTGAGCTTGTCGAGGTTGATGACCGGCTCGCCGGTCTCGCGCAGCCAGTCCAGCACGAAGTTCGAACCAATAAACCCGGCGCCGCCGGTGACGAGAATCATTGCGGGATGTCCTCGAGGCAGAGCTGCAGGCACGTTTCCCAGGCGGGCAGCGCCAGGCCGAAGCGCGCACGGAACTCATCGGTACACAGGCGCGAGTTGGCGGGGCGGGGCGCGGGCAGCGGATAGTCGGCCGTGGTGATCGGCGTCACCGCCTTCACGCGCAGGCCGCCGCGGCCCGCGACGATGGCGCGGGCGAAGCCGTGCCAGCTCGTCTCGCCGGCGGCGGTGAGGTGGTAGATGCCGCTCTCGAACGCGGCGTTTTTCCGCTCCTGCATCGCCTGTTTCAGCGCATGCGCCGTCGCCTCGGCAATGAGGCGCGCCCAGGTCGGGGCACCGACCTGGTCGGCGACGATGCGCAGCTCCTCGCGCTCGGCGGCCAGGCGCAGCATGGTGCGCAGGAAGTTGGCGCCGCGCGCGGCGTAGACCCAGCTGGTGCGGAAAATCAGGTGGTCGGCGCCGGCGGCGCGGATGCCCGCCTCGCCCGCCAGCTTGCTGCGGCCGTAGGCGCCGAGGGGATTCGTCGCATCGGTCTCGACATAGGGCGCGGCCTTGGCGCCGTCGAAGACGTAGTCGGTCGAGTAGTGGATCAGCAGGGCGCGGCGGCGCGTCGCCTCCTGCGCCAGCAGCGCAGGCGCGACGGCATTGACGGCGTGCGCCAGGTCCGGTTCGCCCTCGGCCTTGTCGACGGCGGTGTAGGCGGCGGCGTTGACGATGACCTCGGGCCGTATCTCATCCAGCTTGCGGCGCACGGCGCCGGCATCGGCCAGATCGAGTTCGCCATGCCCGCAGGCGTGGATACGTCCGAGCGGCAGCAGGGTGCGCTGCAGCTCCCAGCCGACCTGGCCGTTTTTCCCGGTCAGCAGGATGTTCATGGAAACAATTCTGCCACGGCGAAGGGCACGCCTTTGACGTCCTTGGCGGAGAGATTCGGCGCCCCGGTCAGCGGCCAGGGGATCGCCAGCTCGGCATCGTTCCAGAGGATACAGCGCTCGTGCTCCGGCGCGTAGTAGTCGGTGGTCTTGTAGAGGAAGTCCGCCGATTCGGAGACGACGAGGAAGCCGTGGGCCAGGCCCGGCGGCAGCCAGAACATGCGCTGGTTGGCGTCCGACAGCTCGACGCAGGCCACCTTGC
>JAEHDO010000251.1 GCA_016880375.1 Betaproteobacteria bacterium
AAACTCAAAGCCTCGGTCGAGAAGCTGAGCAGCCATGGCAAGCAAGGATGACCTGCCCCCCATCCCGGCCAAGCGTTACTTCACCATCGGCGAAGTAAGCGAACTGTGCGGCGTCAAGCCGCATGTGTTGCGCTACTGGGAGCAGGAGTTTACCCAGCTGAAGCCGGTCAAGCGGCGCGGCAACCGCCGCTATTACCAGCACCACGAAGTTCTGCTTGTGCGCCGCATCCGCGAACTGCTCTATCGTGAAGGCTTTACCATCAGCGGTGCGCGCAATCGTCTCGAGGAAGTTCCCGGAAAGGAACTGACGGGGCATGTCGCAGAAGCGGACCAGCCCGCTTCTGCAGTTTCGTTGCGCCGCGAGATTGCCGACATCATCGTTATATTGCGCGCCTGAATTGCGCGCGCGGCGCATTCCATTCTCCCGCTCTCTGATATAATTCCAACCTAGTCGGGGCGTAGCGCAGCCTGGTAGCGCACTTGCATGGGGTGCAAGGGGTCGCGAGTTCGAATCCCGCCGCCCCGACCATTCCATCCCTGAGGCAGCCATCGCCGCGCGGCACATTATGCGCATCCTCCTATCCAACGACGACGGCTACTTTGCACCAGGCATCGAGGTTCTTGCCAGAACGCTTTTCGATCTTGCAGAAATTACTGTGGTCGCCCCCGAGCGCGACCGCAGCGGCGCCAGCAATTCGCTAACACTCGATCGTCCCTTGAGATTGCGGCAGGCCGCCAACGGTTTCTATTTCGTCAATGGCACCCCGACGGATTGCGTGCACCTTGCCGTGACCGGCATGCTGGAACATCTGCCCGACATGGTGATTTCCGGCATTAATCTGGGTGCGAACATGGGTGATGACACCATCTATTCCGGCACTGTCGCTGCTGCGACCGAAGGCCATCTGCTGGGTGTCCCTTCAATTGCCGTGTCACTGACCAGCCACAAGGCAGCTCATTTTGAAACCGCGGCGATGGTAGTGCGGCGTATGGTCGAGCGCTGCCTGCGCGAACCACTCAGTGAACCGCTGCTACTGAACGTCAATGTGCCGGACATGCCGCCCGGAATGCTCAAGGGCGTACGGGTAACTCGTCTGGGAAAGCGGCACAAGGCTGAAGGTGTGGTCAGGCAAGTCAACCCGCGCGGCGAAACGGTTTACTGGGTCGGTGCTGCGGGTGCTGCCCAGGATGCCGGGGAGGGAACCGATTTCCATGCCGTGGAGAACGGCTTCGCCTCGATTACCCCCCTGCAGATCGATTTGACTCACGCGACTCAGATTGACCACGTCAGGGGATGGCTCGAGGCATGAAGCGCGAGTTGTCCGGCATTGGCATGACGTCGCAGCGCACCCGCGCGCGCATGATCGAACGCCTGCGGGCCGACGGCATACGCGACGAGCGGGTGCTGGCAGCGATGGCCGCTGTCCCGCGCCACATCTTCGTCGAGGAGGCGCTGGCCTCGCGCGCCTACGAGGACATGGCCTTGCCGATCGGGTTGAAGCAGACGATTTCGCAGCCGTTCATCGTGGCGCGCATGATCGAGTTGCTGGCTGCAGGGCGGGAACTGGGAAAGACCCTGGAGATAGGTGCAGGTTGCGGCTATCAGGCGGCCGTTCTGGCGCAACTGGCAAAGGATGTCTATGCAGTCGAGCGCATCGCCCAATTGCTCGACAAGGCACGCGCCAATTTGCGCCACTTGCGTTTGCCCAATGTCCGGTTGAAACATGCGGACGGCAATCTGGGGCTGGCGGATGCCGCGCCTTTCGATACAATCATCCTTGCCGCCGCCACAGGGCGGGTGCCCCAGCCCTTACTTGGCCAGCTGGCGGTGGGTGGGCGCATGATCCTGCCCTTGGGCGGAGTCGAACAAGCGCTCTGTCTGATCGAGCGCAGCACGCGTGGTTATACTGAAACCCGCCTCGAACCGGTGCGCTTCGTGCCCCTTGTTGCTGGAGTCGAATGAGCATAGTGACCTCCGTTTCACGATATGCGATTCTGCTTGCCGCATTCGCCGTCACCTTGCTCGGCGGCTGTGCGTCCAGGACGCCTGCCCCGGTGATCGAGCGTGGCGCTCCGCCAGCCAAGGGAGCGGCACCCGCTGCGACACCCGCCAGGCAGGGCGAGTATCACACGGTCAGGAAAGGCGACACCCTCTACAGCATTGCGCTCGAGTATGGCCAGTCGTACCGCGATGTCGCTGCCTGGAACAACATCGATAACCGCAACGTAATCCGCGTCGGTCAGCAGTTGCGCGTCGCTGCCCCAGAGGGGGTGGCCGTGGCGAAGCCGATTGCCGGTCCAGCTGCGGTCGAGACACGCCCGCTTGCCGCAGGCGGGGTATCGAATACCGACACGCTGAAGCGGGAGCCGAAAGGGGGCAAGCAGCCCTACACGGAACAGGCCATGGCGGCCGCGCAGAAGCCGGAAGAAATGCGTCCGCCACAACCCGCCGTGCCAGCCAAGACCGAGCCCAGGCCAGCGGAATACGTTGCCGATGGTGAGCTGAACTGGACCTGGCCGAGCGGAGGCAGGGTAATCGCTCCCTACGTGGAAGGCAGCAGCAAAGGTGTCGACATTGAAGGCAGGATCGGCGAGCCGGTTCTGGCTGCCGAGGCGGGCAAGGTGACGTATGCCGGAAGCGGGATACGCGGCTATGGCAATCTGCTGATCATCCAGCATGCAAACAGCCTCTCCAGCGTGTATGCCCACAACAGCAGGCTGCTGGCCAAGGAAGGCCAGCAGGTGGCCAGAGGCCAGAAAATTGCCGAACTCGGGAACAGCGACGCGGATCAGGCCAAGCTCCACTTCGAGATCCGTCGTCAGGGCAAGCCGCTCGATCCCATCAAGCTGCTGCCGCCGAGGTAATTCATGCGCGACGAAGCTATGCCTGAAGAAGGGGAACTTGCCGAGCCGGCAGCGCCCGAGTTTGCGCCGGCTGCCGAACCGGAATTCCTCAATGACGTTACACAGATCTACCTCAACGAGATCGGCGCCAATCCCCTGCTGACGCAGGAACAGGAGCTGGCCTTTTCCCGGCGTGTCCGTCAGGGCGACGAAACGGCCCGGCAGAAGATGATCGAACACAACCTGCGCCTGGTGGTGAATATCGCCAAGCACTACCTCAATCGCGGCATGCCACTGCTTGATCTGGTCGAGGAAGGCAATCTTGGCTTGATCCATGCGCTCGACAAGTTCGATCCGGAGCGCGGCTTCCGCTTCTCGACCTATGCCACTTGGTGGATCCGTCAGAACATCGAGCGGGCGATCATGAACCAATCGCGCACGATCCGCCTGCCGGTGCATGTGGTGAAGGAACTCAACTCGGTGCTGCGCGCCATGCGCCACCTGGAAGCGGCCAGCGCGCGCGAAACTGGCGTAGAGGAGATCGCCCAACTGCTCGACAAGCCCGTGGAGGAAGTGCGCCAGGT
>JAEHDO010000252.1 GCA_016880375.1 Betaproteobacteria bacterium
CCGGCAAGGCCGTCAGGAAAGGCGAACTTCTCGCGGTCATCGACGACGCGGATTTCGCCCTTCAGAACCGCGCCGACGAGGCCGAACGCAGGCGCACCGAAGCCCTGCTGGCGCAACAGGAACGGGTCGTCGAGCGTCAGCAGCAGCTGATGCAGAAAGGCTTCATTTCGCAGAACGCCTCGGACGATGCCCGCGCGCAGCGCGACGCCCTGCGCGAGCAGCTCGCCGCCGCCCGCGCCCGCGGCGACATGAGCCGGCGCAGCCAGGGCAAGGCACGCGTCATTGCGCCCTTCGACGGCGTGATCGAGGCACAGGTCGCCTCGATCGGCGACTACGTCAAGGTCGGCGATCCGCTATTCCAGCTTGTCTCGAGCCGCAAGCTGCGCGCCCACCTGCCCTTCCCCGAGTCGACCGCGATGCGGCTGCAGAAGGGCCAGGCCGCCATTCTCACTTCCCCGCAGCTGCCGGGCAGCGAGTTCCGCGGCACCGTCAGCGAGATCAAGCCGAGCGTATCCGAGACCGGCCGCGCCCTCGACGTCATCGTCGACATCGAGAACACCGAAGGCCTGCGCCCCGGCGGCACCGTGAATGCGGCCGTCGTCGTCGCCAGGCGGGAGGATGCCGTGCTGGTGCCGGAACAGAGCGTCGTGCTGCGGCCCGCCGGCAAGGTCGTCTATGCGGTCGCGGACGGCAAGGCGGTTCAGCATGTCGTCGAGGTCGGCGCCAAGCGCGGCGGCATGGTGGAAATCCTCAAGGGCCTGCCGGCCGGCGCCACCGTCGCCCTGGACGGCGCCGGTTTCCTCACGCATAACGCTTCCGTCACCGTGCAGGAACGCGGCAAGCCGGCGCCGCCGGGCAAGCCCGCCGAAAGTCAGCCTCCGCAACACGGCACCGCACCGACGCAGACCCCCGCCCAGGCCGACGCCAAGAAATGACCCTGCCCGAGCTTTCCATCAAGCGCCATGTCCTGGCCTGGATGCTCAGCGGCGTGCTGGTGCTGTTCGGCATCATCAGCTACCAGCGCATCGGCATGGACCGGCTGCCCTATATCGAATTCCCGGTCGTCTCCATCAGCACGGCCCTGAGAGGCGCCAACCCGGACATCGTCGACGCCAGCATCACCAACCTGCTCGAGACCTCGGTGAACAGCGTGCCGGGCATCGAGCACATCCAGTCCACCTCCTCGCCCGGCATCTCGGTGATCAACATCACCTTCGGCCTCGAGAAGAGGATCGACGTCGCCTTCAACGAGGTGCAGGCCAAGGTCAACCAGGTGCTGCGGCGGCTGCCGAAGGACGTCGATCCGCCGGTGGTGGCCAAGGTCGAGACCAACGCCCAGCCGATCTTCTGGATGGCGCTGCAGGGCGACCGCACCCAGCAGCAGCTCAACCAGTACGCCATCAACATCGTCAAGAAGAAGCTGGAGACCATCGACGGCGTCGGCGAGGTGCGCCTCGGCGGCCGGCGCGACCGCACCCTCCGCGTCAATCTGCGGCCGGACCGCATGGCCGCCTTCGGCGTCACGGCGCAGGACATCAACGACGCCTTCGCCAAGGAGCATGTCCAGCTCGCCGGCGGCTTCGTCGTCGGCAAGACCACCGAAAGCCTGGTCAAGCTGGACCTGGAATTCCACCGCCTCGACGACCTGGCGCAGATGATCGTCGGCTACAAGGAGAAGTCGCCGATCCGCCTGAAGGACATCGCCGAGCTGGAAGACGGGCTGACCGACAACCGCCAGCTGGCACGCTTCAACGGCGAGACCACCATCGGCCTCGGCATCGTCAAGATCGCCAACACCAACACCGTCGAGACCGTCGAGCGGATCAAGGCGCGCCTGGACAACGAAATCCGGCCGCAGCTGCCGCCCGGCATGCGCATCACCGTCGTCTCCAACGACGCGGTGTTCATCCTGGAGATCGTCAACTCGCTGAAGGAACATCTCGTCGAGGGCACCCTCCTCGCCGCCCTCGTGGTGTGGTTCTTCCTGCGCTCGATACGCTCGACCCTGATCATTTCGCTGGCCATCCCGGTCTCGCTGATGGGCGCCATCGCCGTCATCTACTTCTTCGGCTTCACGCTCAACTCGCTCACCATGCTGGCGCTGCTGCTGCTGATCGGCGTGGTGGTGGACGATTCCATCGTCGTGCTGGAAAACATCCATCGCCATCAGGAGATGGCGATGGATGTTTCGGCGCAGGCTAACGTGAGTGAATCGAACGTTAAGGCCGCGGAAGCGGCCGGCCGTAGCCAAAACATCTTCCGCAAACTCGATCCCGACCCCGTCTCCGCCGCCATCAACGGTTCCAGCGA
>JAEHDO010000253.1 GCA_016880375.1 Betaproteobacteria bacterium
CGCATCCCGCGCCGCCGCCGCCCGCCGGCATGCCGGCCTGGCAGCGCATCGCCTCCGTCGCCGCCCACCACCTGCTCTACGTGCTGATCCTCGCCGTGCCGATATCCGGCTGGCTGATGAGTTCGGCCAAGGGCTTCCAGACGGTGTACCTGGGAATAATCCCGCTGCCCGACCTGTTAACCAAGGACAAGGAGGTGGGCGACGTCTTGCTGCTGGTGCACCAGATCCTGAATTTCACCCTCGGCGCCCTGGTCATCACGCACCTGACGGCAGCGCTCAAGCACTACTTCATCGACCGCGACGAGGTGCTCGGCCGCATGATCCCGTTCCTCGACAGAAGGAAGTCATGATGAGAAAAATCGCATCGGCCCTGGCGCTCGGCGCCGCCCTGCTTTCCCCCTTCATAGCCCCGGCACTGGCCCAGGTCGACGCCGCGAAAAGCAGCGTCGTCGCCGTCTCGAAGCAGATGGGCGTGCCGGTCGAGGGCAAGTTCAGGCGCTTCTCGGCGCAAGTCAGCTTCGACCCGGCCAGGCCGGCCGAAGGTCGTGCCAGCATCGAGATCGACATCGCCAGCTTCGACCTCGGCGACGCGGATTTCAACCGCGAGACGGTGAAGCCGGAATGGTTCAATGCAGCGAAATTCCCCAAGGCCACCTTCGTCACCAGTGCCATCAAGCCGGCCGGCCCGGGGAAATTCGACGCCGCCGGCAAGCTCACCATCAAGGGCAAAACCCTCGATGTGGTGGCCCCGGTCACTTTCAAGGCCGAAGGCGGCCAGCAGGTCTTCGAAGGCACGCTGCCGATCAGGCGCCTGCAGTTCAACATCGGCGAAGGCGAGTGGAAGGACACCGCCACCGTCGCCGACGACGTGCAGATCAAGTTCCGCATCGTCACCGCGAAGAAATAATTCCCCCAGCCCCACCAACCCGCAAGGAGAAGATACGCATGAAACTCAAAGCCCTCGCCGCCGTCCTGTCGGCACTGACTTTTGCCCCGGCCTTCGCCCAGACCTACAACGTCGAGCCGAACCACACCTACCCGAGCTTCGAGGCCGGCCACTTCGGCATCTCGGTCTGGCGCGGCAAGTTCAACAAGACCTCGGGCAGCGTCACGCTGGACCGTGCCGCCAAGACCGGCACGGTCGACATCACGGTCGACCCGGCGTCGATCAACTTCGGCCACGCCAAGATGGAAGAGCATGCCCGTGGCAAGGACTTCTTCAACACCGAGGCCTTCCCCAAGATCACCTACAAGGGCAGGATCAGCAAGTGGAACGGCGACGCGCCGGCGGCCGTCGACGGCGAGATGACGCTGCTCGGCGTCACCAAGCCGCTCAACCTCACCATCAATTCCTTCAAGTGCATCCAGCACCCGATGCTCAAGCGTGAAGTCTGCGGCGCCGACGCCGCGGGCGGCTTCAAGCGCTCCGACTTCGGCATGAAGTACGGCCTGCCCGCCCACGGCGACGACATGAAGGTGGCGATCCAGATTGAGGCGATCAAGGCCGATTGAGAAACGCTTCCCGCAATCCCAAGGGGCGCCGTGGCGCCCCTTTTTCATGGCTCGCCGGCTGAGCCCGTCGTCATATACACTGCCGCCATCATGTCGCTCGCCGTCCTGAAAAGCCGCGCCCTCGCCGGCATGGAAGCGCCGGAAGTCACCGTCGAGGTGCACCTCGGCCGCGGCCTCCCCGCCTTCGCCATCGTCGGCCTCGCCGACACCGAGGTGAAGGAGGCGCGCGAGCGGGTGCGTGCCGCCATCCAGAACGCGCGCTTCGAGTTCCCCGCCAGCCGCATCACCGTGAACCTCGCCCCGGCCGACCTGCCCAAGGAGTCCGGCCGCTTCGACCTGCCCATCGCCCTCGGCATCCTCGCCGCCTCGGGACAGGTGAACAGCAAGCATCTCGCCGAGCACGAGTTCGCCGGGGAACTTTCGCTCACAGGCGAATTGCGTCCGATCCGCGGCGCGCTGGCGATGTGCCTGGCCGCCCGGGGGGAAGCACGCAGTTTCGTGCTGCCGGCGGAGAGCGCCGCCGAAGCGGCGCTGGTCGGCGCGGCGACCATCCTGCCGGCGAAATCCCTGCTGGAAGTCTGCGCCCACCTCAACGGCCAGCAGCCGCTGGCGCCTTACGCCGGCGTGCAGGCGGTCCGGTCGCCCGCCTATCCCGACCTGTCGGACGTGAAGGGCCAGGCCCAGGCCAAGCGCGCGCTGGAAGTCGCCGCGGCGGGCGGACACAGCCTGCTCATGATCGGCCCGCCCGGCACCGGCAAGTCGATGCTGGCGGCGCGCTTTCCCGGACTGCTGCCGCCGATGGGCGAAGACGAGGCGCTGCAAGCGGCGGCGATCCAGTCGCTCAGCGGCAGCTTCAGGATCGACGGCTGGATGCGCCGCCCCTACCAGTCGCCGCACCACACGGCCTCTGCCGCGTCGCTCGTGGGCGGCGGCTCGAATCCGCGCCCGGGCGAGATCTCGCTCGCCCACCACGGCGTGCTGTTCCTCGACGAGCTGCCCGAGTTCGAGCGGCGCGTGCTGGAGGCGCTGCGCGAGCCGCTCGAATCCGGCCACATCCGCGTTGCCCGCGCCGCGCACCGCGTCGACTACCCGGCGCAATTCCAGCTCATTGCGGCAATGAATCCCTGTCCCTGCGGCCATCTCGGCGCCGCGCGCTGCCGCTGCACGCCGGACCAGGTGGCGCGCTACCGCGGAAAACTGTCGGGGCCGCTGCTCGACCGCATCGACATGACCATCGAAGTGCCGGCGCTGGCCGAAGGCGAACTGC
>JAEHDO010000033.1 GCA_016880375.1 Betaproteobacteria bacterium
CGGCAGCAGGTCGAGGGTGCCGTCCGCGCCGAGGACGAAGCCGCCGTCCATGGCATCGGCCTCGCCGTGCTGCGCAGCCTGACTTTCGTAGAGCATCGCCGCCTGGCCCTCGAAGGCGGCCACCTCGCGCACGCCGGCGAGCCCCGCCGCAGCGTCGAACCAGCGGCCGCAGCTCGAGGCCGGCGGCGTGTGCGCATTGCCGCCGAGCATCATGGCGACGGCGCCAGCGGCGCGCTGCTGCGGAAATCTTTCCCGGATCTCGCCGCCGCGCCCGAGCGCGAACAGCGCCGCGGCAGCCATGCGCCAGGGTTCGCGCGCCGCCTTGTCGCCGCCCGGCAGGGCCAGCTCGCGCAGGTGGCCAAGGCGGGCGAAGCGCTCGCCGTCCACCTGCAGCAGCTCGCCGCCCCAGATGCCTTTGTCGGTGCCCATGCCGACGCCGTCGAGTGCGAGGCCGAGCAGCGGTCCCGTCACGCCATGCTCCGCCGCCACCGCGGCGATGTGGGCATGGTGGTGCTGCACGGCGACGGATTTAAGGCCACGCTCGCGCGCGAAATCGGCGGCGAAGCGCGTGCCGTGGAAATCCGGGTGCAGGTCGTGGGCGACGAGTTCCGGCTCGATCTCCAGCAGGTCCATCAGGCGCTGCGCGGTCTCCTCCAGCGCGCGGCAGGTCGGCGCATTGTCGAGGTCGCCGATGTGCTGGGAAAGAAAGGCCTCGTCGCCGCGCGTCAGGCAGATGGTGTTCTTGAGGAAACCGCCGGTGGCGAGGACGGAGGGGCCGGGGTTTGGGAGCTTGATCGGCTGGGGCGTGAAGCCGCGGGCGCGGCGGATGAATTGGGCTGCGCGCACGACGCTGTCGTCGACGCGCGTGACGATCTCGCGGTCGTGTAGGAGGTAGGCGTCGGCGATGCCTTTCAATCGTTCCAGCGCCTCGGCATCGTCGCGCACGATGGGCTCGCCGCCGGGGTTGGCGCTGGTCATGACCAAAGTCAGTCGCTGGGGGACGGCGAGCCAGTCGGTGCCGGCGGGCCGGCCGGCCGCTTCGTGGAAGAGCAGGAACTGGATCGGCGTGCACGGCAGCAGGACGCCGAGTTCGCCCAGCCCCGGCGCGACGCCCGGCAGGGCCGCATCGCAGCCTGCGCGTTTCCGCAGCAGCACCACCGGCCGCTCGCGCGATTCGAGCAGCGTGCGCTCGGCGCCGCTCATTTCCGCATGGGGCGCAATGGAGGCGGCATTCGCCAGCATCACGGCGAAGGGTTTCTCCTCGCGGTTCTTTCGCTCGCGCAGGCGCGCCACGGCCGCGGCGTTGCTCGCGTCGCAGGCGAGGTGGTAGCCGCCCAGGCCCTTGATGGCGACGATCTCGCCGCGCAGCAGGCGAGCGAGCGTCTCGGCGATGGGGTCGTCGACATTCAGCGGGCCGCCCGCCGCGTCGCGCAGCGCAAGGCGCGGCCCGCATTGGGGGCAGGCGTTCGGCTGGGCGTGGAAGCGTCTGTCCGAGGGCGCGTCGTACTCGGCCCGGCAGGCCGGGCACATCTCGAACGCGGCCATGCTGGTGTGCGGCCGGTCGTAGGGCAGGCGCCGCGTCACGGTGTAGCGCGGGCCGCAGTGCGTGCAGTTGATGAAGGCGTGGCGCCAGCGGCGGCCGGCGGGATCGAACAGTTCGGCGAGGCAGTCCGGGCAGGTCGC
>JAEHDO010000254.1 GCA_016880375.1 Betaproteobacteria bacterium
ACGAGCAGGCGCGACAGGCCGATGAAGCCGAGCACGCGCGATTCGGTCAGGCCGAAGACGAAGAGCAGCGCCACCAGGCCGCCGAAGACCAGGCTGTAGATGGCGAACCAGCGCGCGCGCAGCGATTCGACGATGTCCAGCCTGGCGGTGAGCCAGAGTTCCTTCATGAAGTCATTTTCCCCTTGCCAGAATCTGGCTGCGCATTTCCTCGAAAGTCAGGCTGCCGGGGACGGCGGCGCCGGCAGCGGCGGCGAAGTTGTAGCCCATCGGCGAGAGCCGTCCGCCGAGGTAGTGCGCCTGGCGGGCGTCGAGCCAGGCGGCACCGCTCATGTCGGCCGCCTCGGCCACCCACATGCGCGTGGCGGGAGCCGCCATCCAGGGGAACTGGGACGCCTTGTCGCGCAGCCAGAACACGAGGCAGCCGATGTCGTCGAACTTGAACGCCGTGTTCTTCTCGCCGCCGCGCATCTCGGCAGCGAAGCGCGGATCGGAGATCACCATGTTGCAGCGGACGCAGGTGTCGCGGTCCCACTTGATCGGCTGCATGCCCGGCGGCCACTTGCCCGCCTCGCGGTCGCAGCCGATCAGGGCGGCTGCGAGGCCGCCTGCGCCGAGGCGCAGAAAGTCACGCCGGCCGATCATGCCGCCGTCTCGCGCAGACTGACTTTCTCCGCTTCGCTCAGGGAAAGGTCGGCGATCAGCGCGACATAGCGGCTGGTCATGCCGAGAAAGCGCAGGCGGTCGGGGCCGGCCACTTCGCCCGTCCAGTCCAGCCCGTCGGCGGAGGCGCGGAAATCCCAGGCCGTGAGCGCCTTGGCGAAGGCCGGCTCGCTGCGCTTGACGCGGATGCGGCAGTCGAGCACGCCGGAGAGCGAGACGTCGTCGGCGACGCGGTCGTCGAGCACCACCTTGCCCATGTCCAGCTCGACGACGCGGTTGACCAGCGAGGCGACCTCGTTCAGGCGGTGGCTGGAGATCAGCATGGTGGCGTCGTGCTGGCGCTCGGCCAGCAGTTCGAAGAAGATCTTGCGCGCTTCCGGGTCGAGGTTGGCGGCCGGTTCGTCCATGACCAGCACTTTCGCATCCCGCCCGAGCGCGATGGCGATGAGGATCTTCTGCTTCTGCCCGCCGGAGAGCTTGACGAAGGGCTGGCTGCGCACGCGCTCGACGTCGAGGCCGAGGCGCAGGGCGATTGCGGCGATGCGCTGCTCGTCGGAACCGCAGAGCGCGGCGGCGAAGCCGATCAGCTGGCCGACCGGCATCTTCAGCGGCGGCGGCAATTGCGGCACGAAGCCGACCGCGGCGAGCACCTGCGTGCGTTCGCGGCGCGGCGCCCCGCCGTCGATGGCGACCGCGCCATCATGCACGTATTCGCCCAGCAGGCAGCGGATCAGCGTCGTCTTGCCGGCGCCGTTGGAGCCGATCAGGGCGACACGTTCGCCCAGCCCGATATCGAGGCTGATGCCGTCGAGGACACGGTTGCGCTTGAAGGCCTTGGAGACGTTTTCGAAACGGATCATGAAGGGCAAATTATACGGTCACAGCAGCTTCGAAAGCCCCTTCACGTCGTAGGTCAGCGAGCCGGTCGGGCAGACGTCCACGCACAGGCCGCAGCGCGTGCAGTCGGGGCCGATCGGCACTTCGGTGTGCACGGCCCGGCCCTTGATGACGGTGTCGAGGACATGCGGCACCAGGCACACCTTGCGGCAGTTGCCCTCGTGGAAGCAGCCTTCCAGCGTGTACTTGATGCGCAGCGGCGAGAGGATGCCGACGACGCCGTAGGTCAGGCCGATCGGGCAGGCGTAGCGGCACCAGGCGCGGCGCACGAAGAAGATTTCGAACACCAGCAGCGCCAGCACCCAAAGGATGGCTATGCTCGGGCCGTAGATCAGCGCGCGCGAGACGATGCCGGTGGGCGAGATGGCCTCGTACACCGTGTAGCCGGTGGCCAGCGCCAGCAGCGCGAAGACAACCCAGAACACCGTGCGCAGCCGGCGGTCGACCGGCGCATCGGTCACCAGTTTTTCTCTCACCAGCCAGAGGTGGATCTTTTCCGCCCCCTCGGCGAGCAGGTGGTAGGGGCAGACCCAGGAGCAGAAAGTGCGCCCGCCGAAGAGGATCCACAGCACCAGCACGGTGCCGGTGCCGATCAGCAGGTTGGTGATGATGTTCCTGTGCGCCAGCATCACCTGCAGCGCGGAGTTGAGGTCGATCAGATGGAAGCCGACGAAGCGCGAGGCGGTGAGGGCACCCTCGAGGATCTGGATGTCGAAGTAGTACGAGACGACGAAGAACAGGTTCACCAGCACCAGCACCGCCCAGCGCCGGTTGCGCCACTTGTGCGAGGTGTTCATGTGCGCTTCGGCATGCGCCGCCGCGGCCTGCAGCTTCTCCTTGTTGCTGGTGCGCTTGACCAGGTGGACCTCCTGCGCCGGGGCGCTGATCTCCACGGGTTTTTTCGGCTCGCGCCCGAACATGACCATGATCTGTTCGCGGAAGCGGCGGTTCAGGATGGCTTTCATCCCACGGGGCTTTGAACTTCCTTCGGTTGGATTTTCGTTGGTCATGCTCTCCATACCTCCCTCGGCACGATCTCGATGCTGCCCGGCTCGGTCGGACAGATCATTTCGCAGACGCCGCAGCCGACGCAGGGCTCATGCACCACCGGCGATTTCCGCAGGGTGCCGTCCGGCGCATACACCGTCTCGATGGTGATGGCGCCCTTGACCGGGCACTCGCGCACGCACAGGTCGCATTCCTCGATGTCGTAACGCACCCCGGCGATGGGCACCGGCTTCCAGCGGTCGATGCGGACATAGCGCATGTGGCCTTTGAAGGTGTGGCCGCGCGCCGGGCCCTTGACGCCCTTGCCCTTGATCGCCAGGCAGACTTCGGGCCGTGTCAGGCGCGCCACACCCATGCGCTCGGTGAGGTTGAGCGTCGGTTCGGGATCGTTTTCCTTGGCGAGCAGGATCGGCTTGGCAGCGAGCCGCGCACCGGGGCGCGACTCGAGGAAGGCCGGCTTCTTGTAGGTGAGCGAACCGGTCGGGCAGGCGAGGACGCACTGCACCGCGTCGCAGGAAAAGTCGCAGGCCTGGCTGCGCGCGTCGATGTAGGGCGCGCCGACGCCGACGCCGTCGATGAGGTCGGCCAGCCTGATGGCATCCACCGGGCAGACCTGCACACACTGTCCGCACTTGATGCAGGAGGCGAGGAAGTCCTTCTCGTCCAGCGCGCCGGGCGGGCGCAGGCGCGACTTGCGGGCGTAGATCAACGGCAGAAAGCCCGACAGGCCGGCACCGACGATGCCGCCGGTGAGCAGCACGGTGCGCAGGAGCTTGCGCCGCAGCTCCTGGCGCTTGCTGCGCGAGAGCGGCGGCGGTTTGACCTTGCCGGCCGGCTTGACGACCGGGGCCTGTTCGTCTTCAGGCTTGTCAGGTTCCATGGCTTGGCTTCCTTTGCTTTTTGAAGCGCGGCGACTCGTCGCGCAGCATGAGGTCCGGCGACGAGAACGGCGCCAGGCGCTCGAGAAAATCCAGCAGTTCCAGGGCAGGCGAGGTCTTGAAGAAGCGCGCCTGCGGAATCTCCATCCAGATGCGGTCGGCGAAAGCATACAGCTCGTAGGGCGTATCGCCGACGTTGTCGCCATTGCGGTCGAAGCCCTGGTAGTCGTCCCAGTGGTTGCCGCGCCACTCGTTCAGGCCGTTGGTGTTGCGGCCGGCCTGGGCGACATGGGTGAGATTGCCCTCGAAGACATTGCCGCTGGCGACATTGCCGCCGAGCTCCGAGGTGAACAGCATGCCGATGCCGTTGTAGGCGATGCGGTTGTTGCGGAATTCGATTTTCGTGCCGGGCTGGAAGGGCGACAGGTCGGAATGCACGCCGACGGCGCAGTAGATGATCTCGTTGCCTTCGATGACGGCAGCCGAGGCCTCCTTGAAGCCGAGGCCCATGCCGGTGGCGCCGGTGGCGTGGGAGATGACGTTGTGCCGGATGTGCACGCCTTCGGTGTACATCAGATACACGCCGACGGCGTTGTCGTAGAAACGGTTGCCCACCACCTCGTTGTCGTCGGCGAACATGAAATGGATCGAGTAGCGGCTGCGCCGGCCGAGGTTGTTCCTGAACAGGTTGCCGTTGGAGTACCACACCACCATGTCGCGCGAGTCATTGACCTCGTTGCCCTCGATGCGGTTGTTGCGGCTGTACCACAGGCGCAGCGCATCGCCGCGCACGCCGAGGGGGAGCGGCTTTGAGGAGATGCGGTTGTTGCGCACGAGATTGTCGTTCGACTGCTTCAGGTCGATGCCGAACAGGCAGTCGCTGATGACGAGCTGCTCGAGGGTGTTGCGGTGGCCGCGCACGTCGAGGCAGGAATCGTCCGTGTCATGGGAATCGCCGGAGCCCTGCAAAGTCAGTCCGCGCAGCACGGCGTCGTCGGTCTCAAGCAGGAACACCGTGCCCTTGCCGCCGGCGTCGATGCTTACCTGGCCGCCGCCGTCGATGACGAGCGGCTTGTCGAGGCGCACCGGTCCGGCATAGCTGCCGGGCGGCGGCTTCAGCGTCGAACCGGCGGGCGCGGCATCGACCAGGTCCTGGAAGGGCTTGAGGCCATGCACGCGCCTGTCGCGCTCGTGCAGCATGAAGGTCGGCTTGGGGCGATCGACGTCGGCGCGCACGCCGCCGTGGGCGGCGGCGTCGATTTTTCGCGGCGCTTCTTCGCCTTCGCCGAGCGCCGTGGCGGCGACGGCCATCGTCAGCAGCGCGAACAGCGCGGCCGCACGTCTCATTTCGGCTACTCGGCCGCGCCTTCGCGCATCTGCTTGCGGCGGATGAGCAGCGCCAGCATCAACGCGGCGAACACCAGCAGCAGCAGGGCGTAGCCCCAGTAGGGATAGGAGTAGGTGGAGAACTGCGCCACCTTGCCCTCGCCGAACACCGTGGGCATGAAGGGCTTCACCGTGAAGGCGCCCCAGGGATGCAGGTTGTGGCCGAAGAACCACAGCCAGCCGGCGTAATCGACGACGAAATAGATCGGCAGCAGCGCCGGCACCAGCGCCAGCAGCAGCGAGAAGCCGCGGATCCTCCACACGCCGAGCAGGACGACGACCATGGCCGCAGCCAGGCCGGCGATGACCGCATAAGTGGCGAATTTCAGATTCGCCACCCAGCGCGCCAGCACTTCCGGCTGGTTAAAGAAGGCAGCCGCCTCCTTGTAGTAATAGTCGGCGAACGTGTCCAGGCGGCCCATGACGATCTGGTCAACCACCATCCATGCGGCCACCGCGGCGAACCCTGCGCCCAGGATCATCAGCCGCTGCTTGCGCTGCGTCGCCATGAAGCCGAGCAGCATCACGGCGAAGAAGCCGAAAATGAATTTCGACAGGCGCAGCTCGACCGGCGAGCCCGTTGCGATGGGATACATGCCGACGTAGTGGTTGATGGTATTCATCTCGTGCACGCAATCCAGGCCCTGCGCATCCTTGTTGAGGTCCCTGCTCTTGCCGGTGATCGGGTTGTAGCGCTCGTCCTCGTGCGAGAGATCCTTCTGGATGATCTCCTCGGCCATGCGCGTGCCGGCGCCGGCCGCCTTGCAGCCGTTGTAGACGCCGTCGAAATGGAAGTGGATGCGGATGCCGTCGGGGAAGGCATCCTTCGGGTAGTTCGGCGCCGTGAGCGAGACCCACCAGATCGGCGAGAAATAGGCGGCGATCATGGCGACGAGGGCAATTCCCGTCAATACGGCAACGAGGAGGCTGGGATTTTTCCGCGCTTGCATAGTCGTTTCTCTGTCAGGTTGAACCACGCCACGCCGGAAGCTCCGGCGATTCTTCTCCGGCCTTGCCTCCAGGGGTATTGTTGTGACCGCCGCCCGGTCGAGCGGGCGGCGGGGAATGCGGGGTTACTTCTTCTTGGCGCCGGCCTTCGGCTTGCACATCGCGCCGGGCATGGAGAGGCTCGACTGGAAGGCGGAGATGGCCACCAGCTGGTCGTTGGTGTAGGGCTTGATGACCTTCACCATGTCCGGGTTGGCGTTGCGGCGGTGGCCGTCGCGGATCTCGGTCATCTGGCGCAGCAGGTACTTGTAGTGCTGGCCGGCGATGACGGGATAGAACTTCTCCTTGTTGCCTTCGCCGTTGGCGCCGTGGCATTCCTTGCACTGCTTCTCATACAGAGCCTTGCCGGCGGCGATCTGCTTGGCGGCGTCGGCGCCCTCGTACTTGCCGTGGTCGACCGGGATGCACAGGCTCTGGATGTAGGCCGAGGTGTCGGCGAGGTCCTGCGGATCGGTCATTTCCTTGGCGAAGGGATACATGGTCGGGTTGTCGCGCAGGCCCATGCGGATGTCGGCCATCTGCTTGATCAGCACCGTGGTGTGCTGGCCGGCGAGCTGCGGGAAGGTGCCGTCGGGACGGCCGGCCCCGCTGGGCAGGTGGCAGGCGCCGCAGATCTCATAGGTGTCCTTGCCGCGCTTGACGTCGCCCTTCTTGCCCAGCGCTTCCTTCAACTCGCCTTCCATCTTCGCCCACTGGTAATCCTTGGACTCGATGCCCGCGGCCTTGGGGGCGGGCGGGGCGGACAGCGCCAGCGTCGAGGACAGGGCCAGCGACAGGGC
>JAEHDO010000255.1 GCA_016880375.1 Betaproteobacteria bacterium
CATGCCGGCCACGACGACTACCACTGCATCGACGACACCGGCTTCATCCAGGTGATGGCGAAGGACGCCCAGGGCGCCGCCGACCTCAACCTCATCGCACGCAAGGCCGCCGAGCTGTCGCTGACCCCGGCCATCGTTGGCCAGGACGGCTTCCTCACCACCCACCTGATCGAGTCGGTCATGCTGCCCGAGCGCGAGCTGGTGGCCGAGTACCTCGGCAAGCCGGACGACCTCATCGATACGCCGACGCCGGCCCAGGCCATGCTCTACGGACCGAAGCGCCGCCGCGTGCCGGCGATCTGGGACGTGGATGTGCCGCTGCTCTCCGGCTCGGTGCAGAACCAGGACGCCTACATGCAGGCGGTGGCCGGCCAGCGGCCGTACTTCTTCGACCACATCGGCGACATCACCGACCGCTGCATGGCCGAGTACGCCGAACTGACCGGCCGCCAGTACCAGCGCGTGTCGACCCATCGCTGCGAGGACGCCGAGTACCTGATCCTCGGCATGGGCAGCATGATCGTCCAGGCCGAAGCCGTCGCCGATTACCTGCGCGAGACGCGCAAGCTGAAGGTCGGCGTGGTGGACCTGACGCTGTTCCGTCCTTTCCCGGGCGACCTGCTCGGCGCGATCCTCAAGGGCAAGAAGGGCGTGGCGGTGCTGGAGCGCACCGACCAGCCGCTGGCCGAGGACCTGCCGCTGATGCGCGAAGTGCGCGCAACGATCAGCAAGTGCCTGGAAAACGGAGCCGAAGGCGAAGTTTCGGCGGAGGCTAACCTGCGCAGCAGGTTAAGTCGCGGCAGCGACGGCCGTAGCCAGAACGGTTCAGCCGAGGGCAAGCCGGCCTATGCTGGCTACGCTACCTACGCTTCGGCCAAGGACATGCCGCGCCTGTATTCGGGCTGCTACGGCCTCGGCTCGCGCGACCTGCAGCCGGAGGCGCTGATCGGCGCCATCGAGAACATGCTGCCCGGTGCTGACCAGAAGAAGTTCTTCTACCTGTCGGTGGACTTCGTGCGCGACACGCCGGCCAACCCGAAGGACGAGATCCACAACCAGGACATCCTCGAGGCCTACCCGCGCATCCGCGAGCTGGCGCTGCGCGGCAGCGAGAACCCGAACCTGCTGCCGAAGGACTCGATCACGGTGCGCATGCACTCGGTCGGCGGCTGGGGCGCCATCACCACCGGCAAGAACCTGGCGATGACCCTGTACGAGCTGCTCGGCTGGGACATCAAGGCCAACCCGAAGTACGGCTCGGAGAAGAAGGGCCAGCCGACCACCTATTACCTGTCGGCGGCGCCGGAGCCGATCCGCGTGAACTGCGAGTACGTGTATGTCGACGTCGTGCTCTCCCCCGACCCCAACGTGCATGAGCATTCCAACCCCGTGGCCGGCCTGAAGAAGGGCGGCGTCTTCATCGTCCAGAGCAACCGTTCCGAAGAAGACCTGTGGGCAAGCTTCCCGCTGTGGATGCAGAAGCAGATCGTGGACAACGACATCCGCGTCTTCTACCTCGACGCCTTCCAGATCGCCCGCGAGGAAGCCGGCTCGGCCGACCTGCAGCTGCGCATGCAGGGCATCGCCTTCCAGGGCGCCTTCTTCGCCGCCTCGCCGGTGATGAAGAATGCCGGCCTCACCGAGGAGAAGCTGTTCAAGGCCATCGAGGACCAGCTGCAGGCGAAGTTCGGCGGCAAGGGCAAGCGGGTGGTGGACGACAACCTGCGCGTGGTGCGACGCGGCTTCACCGAGCTGAAGGAGATCACCGAAAAGTCAGTCGGCGCAACACGGCGCAACCTGCGCGAAAAGGCTGCCGGCCTGCCGGTGATGCTGAAGCAGCTGCCGGAGGGCGACGGCAAGGTCGCCGACATCCACCGCTTCTGGGAGCAGACCGGCAGCTTCTACGCTTCCGGCAAGGGCTCCGACAACCTGGTCGACCCGTTCATCGGCGCCTCGCTGGTGCCGGCGGCCACCGGCGTCTTCCGCGACATGACGCAGATCCGCTTCGAGTATCCGGAGTGGATCGCCGAGAACTGCACGGCCTGCGGCAACTGCTACACGGAGTGCCCGGACAGCGCCATCCCCGGCCTGGTCAGCACCGTGGCCGACATCTTCAATACGGCGGTGACGCGCGTCGAGCGCGGCGGCCGGCCGACGCGCTATCTGCGCCGCGCCGTGCGCACGCTGGAGAAGAAGCTGCGCGGCATGATCGACGGTGACGGCGTGTCGGTGCGTCCGCTCATCGACGACGCCATCAATGCCACCGTCGCCGAGGCGCCGGAAGCCGAACGGGAAAAACTCGCCGAGGAATTCCAGCTCTTCCGCGATTCCCTCGGCGACTTCCAGTTCGGCACCACCAAGCCCTACTGGACGCAGAAGGAGAAGAAGGGCAAGGGCACGGGCGGCCTGTTTTCCATCACCATCAACCCGTACACCTGCAAGGCCTGCGCGCTGTGCGTCAAGGTCTGCGAGGACGACGCCCTGCGCATGGTGACGCAGACCGAGGAATCCACGGAGCGCCTGCGTCGCGACTGGAATTTCTGGCTCGACCTGCCCACCACGCCGAAGGAGTACGGCCGCATCGACAGCCTCGACGAGAAGATCGGCGCGCTGGAAACGCTGCTGCTCGACAAGCAGAACTACGGCTCGATGCCCTGCGGCGACGGCGCCTGCCTCGGCTGCGGCGAGAAGACCGCCATCCATCTGTTCACCGGCACGGTGACGGCGCTGATGCAGCCGCGCGTGGAGAAGCATGTCGCGCACCTCGACGACCTGATCGCGCGCCTGGAGAAGCACATCCGCATGAAGCTGACCGAGTCGGTGGACCTCTCCGACACCGGCGCCGTGCTGCAGGCGGTGAACGCGGCGAAGGGCGAGGATCTGACGCTGGCCAACCTGGCGGCGAAGATCATGGAGAACAAGCCGTCGCGCCCGCTCGACCCGGCCTGGGTGAAGTGGGCGACGCAGTTGATCGAGAAGCTGAAGGACCTGAAGTGGCGCTATGCCGAGGGACCGACGAAGCGCGGCCGCGCCGAGATGGGCATCGTGAACTCCACCGGCTGCACTTCGGTGTGGGGCTCGACCTATCCCTTCCACCCGTATCCCTTCCCCTGGACCAGCCACCTGTTCCAGGACAGCCCGTCGGTGGCGATGGGCATCTTCGAGGGCCACATGGCGAAGATGGCGGAGGGCTTCAAGGCGCTGCGCATGGCCGAGCTCGAGCTCGCCGGCGAGTACAGCGCCGAGAAGCACGAGGACTTCTTCCGCCGCTTCACCTGGCAGCAGTTCTCCGAGGAGGAATGGCTGCTCTGCCCGCCGGTGGTCTCGCTCGGCGGCGACGGCGCAATGTACGACATCGGCTTCCAGAACCTGTCGCGGGCGCTGATGTCCGGCATGCCGATCAAGGTGCTGGTGGTGGATACGCAGGTGTATTCCAATACCGGCGGCCAGGCCTGCACCTCGGGCTTCATCGGCCAGATCTCCGACATGGCGCCGTTCGGCGCCGCCCAGCGCGGCAAGCAGGAGACGCGCAAGGAGATCAGCCTGATCGGCATGGCGCACCGCACGTCCTACGTGATGTCCGGCACCATCGCCCACACCAACCACCTGATCGAGAGCTACATCGACGGCCTCAATTCGCGCCGTCCGGCGCTGTTCAACATCTACGCGGTGTGCCCGCCCGAGCACGGCATCGGCGACGACAAGAGCGTGGATCAGAGCAAGCTGGCGGTCGAGGGCAGGGCCTATCCGCTGTTCCGCTTCAATCCGGATGCCGGCACGACCTTCTCGGAATGCGTCAGCCTGGAAGGCAACCCGGCGCCCGACCAGGACTGGCCGGTCTACACCCTGAACTACACCGACGAGAACGGCGCCGCGCAGAAGATGGAGCTGCCGATGACCTTCGCCGATTTCGCGGCGACGGAAGGGCGCTTCGGCAAGCAGTTCAGGAAGGCGCCGCCGGAAACCTGGAACGACGACATGGTGCCCATGGCCGACTTCATCAGGCTCGGCAAGGACGAGCGCGAGGGCAAGTTCCCCTTCATCTGGGCGACGGACCAGAAGAACCGCCTGATGCGCCTGCTGGCCACCGAGGACCTGGTGCGCGCCACCGAGGAACGCCTGAATTTCTGGAAACAATTGAAAGGCATTGCCGGCCTCGACCGCGCCGCGGTGGATACCGAGATGCTGGCCGACCAGGTGCGCGCCGAGCTGCTGGCGAAGATTACCGCCAGCCTCGGCGTGTCCGGTGCGGCCGTCGCTACTGGCGCCGTGTCGCCTTCGGCGGCTCTCCCGGCGGCCGCCGCCAATGCCGAAGGCTACGAGCCGGTGTGGGTGGAATCGCCCGAGTGCACCGCCTGCGACGAATGCACCAGCATCGCGCCGAAGGTCTTCGTCTACAACGAGCAGAAACAGGCCATCGTGGTGAATCCGAAGGGCGGCAGGTTCGCCGACATCGTCAAGGCGGCCGAGAAGTGCACCGCCGGCTGCCTGCACCCCGGCACGCCGTGGAACATGAGCGAGCCGGGCATCGAGAAGCTGATGGCGCGGGCGGCGAAGTACAACTAACCCCGACATGAAACTGCTCTCCTACTTTCGCGGCGAGGCCTTCCAGCGCGGCGTGCATCCGCCGAGCTGCAAGCACACCGCCGACACGTCGATCCGCCGGCTGCCGTTCGCGCCACGCTTGGTAGTGCCGCTGTCGCAGCACATCGGCAAGCCGTCGCGGCCGACCGTGCGCGTCGGCGAGGAAGTAGTGCGCGGCCAGCCGATCGCGGCCGCCGACGGCTGGCTGTCGGTGCCGCAGCATGCGCCGGCCACCGGGGTGGTGGAGGCCATCGAGTTGCGGCCGAGCGCGCGCGGGCCATGGACGGAGTGCATCGTCATCCGCGTCTACGAGGCGTCGACGCAGGAGATGCTGTGGGGCACGCCGCAGGACATCGAGGCCTTCCCGCCGCAGGAGATCGTGCTCGCCGTGCAGCGCACGGGAATGGTCGGCCTCGGCGGCGCCGCCTTTCCGAGCCACGCCAAGCTGACGGTGCCGGAAGGTGCGAAAGTCGAGACGCTGGTGGTAAATGGCTGCGAATGCGAGCCGTACCTGACCTGCGACTACCGCGTCATGGTGGAGCAGGCGCGCGACCTGATGGTCGGCATCCGCCACGCCATGCGCGCCACCGGTGCGAGCCGCGCCATCATCGGCGTCGAGGACAACAAGCCGGCGGCGGCCGAGGCGATGCGCCGGGCGCTGCCGCCGCAGGGCGACATCTTCGTCGAGAAGGTGCCGACGAAATATCCGCAGGGCTCGGAGAAGATGCTGATCACGGCGCTGTTCGGTGTCGAGGTGCCCTCGGGCAAGCTGCCGCTGTCGCTGGGCATGGTGGTGAACAACGTCGGCACCCTGACGGCACTGGGCCGGCTGTTGCCGGCGGGGCAGGGTCTGGTCGAGCGCGTCGTCACCGTCACCGGCCCCGGCGTGGCGCGGCCGGGCGACTACCATGTGCCGCTCGGCACGCCGCTTTCCTTCGTGCTCGACTATGCCGGCGCGCCGGCGCAGGCAAGGCAGGTGATCCTCGGCGGCCCGATGATGGGCCAGTCGGTGGCCTCGCTCGACGTGCCGGTGACCAAGGGCGTCTCCGGCGTGCTGGTGTTCCGCGGCGAGGACATGGCGAGCCGGGAAGGGCGCCGCAGTTATCCCTGCATCAAGTGCGGCGAATGCGTCGAGTCCTGCCCGATGGGCCTCAATCCTTCGATGCTGGGCATGCTTGCCGCGCAGCGCGAATACGATGTGATGGGCGAGCAGTACCACCTCGGCGACTGCTTCGAGTGCGGCTGCTGCACCTACACCTGTCCGTCCAACATCCCGCTGGTGCAGCAGTTCCGCGTCGCCAAGCAGATCCTGCGGGAGAAGGCCGCGGCGTGACTGTCCAGACGGAGATCCGCAGCGCCCCGCACATCAAGGGGCCACGCAGCGTCGAACAGATCATGGCGAACGTGGTGTATTCGCTCGCCCCGATCTGCGCCTTCTTCGTGTACCAATACGGCATTTCGGCATTGGCCTCGATCCTCGTCGTCACCGCGTCCTGCCTGCTGGCCGAGAGGGTCTTCGTGCGCACCGGCACCCAGGCCGGCAGCCTGTCCGATTTTTCCGCCACCATCACCGGCCTGCTGCTGGCGCTGACGCTGCCGCCGGGTTTCCCGCTGTGGATGGGGGTGGTCGCGGGCTTTTCCGCCATGGCGCTGGGCAAGGCCCTCTTCGGCGGCATCGGCTTCAACGTCTTCAACCCGGCGCTGGTCGGCCGCGCCTTCGTGCAGGCGGCCTTCCCGGCAGCCATTGCCACTTATACGCCGTCCTTCCTGCCTGGCCGCTTCACTGAATTCATCCCGTCCTCGCTGGCCTGGCCGCTGATGGCACCGGCCGACACCGCGGCCTGGCTGAAGGCCATGCAGTACGACGCCCTGGCCAGCGCCTCCCCCCTGGCACGCTGGAAATTCGAGGGATTCGTCACACCGGCCTGGGACCTGGTGACTTCGCTTACTGGTCATATGGCGGTCGGCCCGTCGCCGCTGCTGATCCTGCTGTGCGGCGCCTACCTTGCCCTGCGCCGCTTCATGGACTGGCGCATTCCCATTGCCGTGCTGGGCAGCGCCGGCCTGTCTGCACTGCTGATCTATGCCGTCTTCGGCACGCGCTTTCCGGATCCCTTCTTCATGCTGTTCTCCGGCGGCCTGGTGCTCGGTGCGGTCTTCATGGCGACCGACATGGCCACCTCGCCCGTAACGCCGCGCGGCATGTGGCTGTACGGCGCGCTGATCGGCCTGCTGACGGTGGTGATCCGCTTCTACAGCGGCTTGCCGGAGGGTGTCATGTACGCCATCCTCATCGGCAATGCGGCGACGCCGTTGATCGAGCGCATCACCCAGCCGACGCCGTTCGGCAAGGGCGTCTCGATTCGGGCGCGGCGTCAGGCAACCTATACGCTGCACCCCGACTATATTTCGCGCGAGGAAGCCGGAGCGAAGACGCCGAAGAAGCGTTTCTTGAAGAACAAGCCTAAATGAATACGTCCGCCATCCCGCCCCAGGCCACGCCGGCGACCTCGCTGGTGAAGACGCTCGGCATCGTGTCCGCCGTCTGCGGCCTGATCATCGTCGGCGCCTACCAGGGCACCTACGACGCTGCCGCGGCGAACCGCCGGCTGGCGCTGGAACGCACGGTCTTCAAGGTGGTTCCGGCGGCAAAATCGATGGTCGAATGGCAGGCCACCCCGCAGGGCATTCGTCCGGCCGGCGGCGAGCCGGCGCCAGGTGCGGTAAAGTTCTACGCCGCCTACGATGCCCAGGGGGCACTGGCCGGGATCGCCGTCGAGGGTGCGGCGAAGGGCTACGCCGACACGGTGCGCATCCTCTTCGGCTATTCCCCCGACTGCCAATGCGTCACCGGCTTTGGCCTCGTGGCGTCGAAGGAAACGCCTGGCATCGGCGACAAGATCGTCACTAACCACGAATTTCTTGCCAACTTCGATGCGCTCGATGTCAAGCTGAATGCCGAGCTTTCGGCACTGGCCAATCAAGTGAAGGTGGTCAAGCATGGCACCAAGTCGCAAGCCTGGGAAATCGACGCCATTGCCGGCGCGACGGTGACCTCGCGCGCCGTCGGCAAGGCCATCAACGACAGCGCCCAGCAGTTGCTGCCGAAGCTGGTGCCCGAGACGGAAAAACTCAGGAAGAAGGAATCATGAGCGATCTCTCCCAGACGCGAACCTTTGACGAATTCATGGAGGGCATCTGGCGCCAGAATCCGGTATTCGTCATGGTGCTCGGCATGTGCCCGACGCTGGCGGTGACGGTCTCGGCCATGAACGCCCTGTCGATGGGGCTCGCCACCGCCTTCGTGCTGGTGTGCTCCTGCGGCCTGGTCTCCCTGATGCGCAATATTGTGCCGAAGGAGGTGCGCATCGCCACCTACATCGTCATCATCGCCACCTTCGTCACCGTGGTCGATTACGCCATCCAAGCGGTCAGCCTGGCGGTCTACGACGCGCTCGGCGCCTTCATCCAGTTGATCGTGGTGAACTGCATCATCCTCGGACGCGCCGAAGCGCATGCCTCGAAGCATCCGCCGGCAACTGCCATGGTGAACGCGCTCGGCATGAGCCTCGGCTTCGTCATCGGCCTGCTGGCCCTGGGCACGGTGCGGGAAGTCCTCGGTGCCGGCACGCTGTTCGGCGTTTCGCTGTTCGGCGCGAACTTCCAGCCCTGGGTGGTGATGGTGCTGCCGCCGGGCGGCTTCATCGTGCTCGGTGCCTGGCTGCTGCTGTTCTCGACGCTGAAGCAGCGCAAGGAAGTGCGTCTGGCGGAGCAGGGGGGCGGCCATGGCGCCTGAATCACTCGGCCAGATCTTCCTCGCCGCGGTGCTGGCCAACAACTTCGTGCTGGCGATGTTCCTTGGCCTGTGCCCCTTCCTCGGCGTCTCGGCACGGCTCGACACCGCCTTCCCGATGGGCCTCGCCACCACTTTTGTCATGCTGGTGGCCTCGCTCTGCGCCTTCGGTCTGAACCTGCTGCTGACGCTGTTCCAGCTGGAGTTCCTGCGGCTCATTTCCTACATCGTGGTGATCGCCTCGGCGGTGCAACTGGTGGAAATGTTTCTCAAAAAAACCAGCCCGGCGCTGTTCCGCGCGCTGGGCATCTACCTGCCGCTGATCACCACCAACTGCGCGGTGCTCGG